>JBDTJJ010000446.1:0-7474 GCA_039935895.1 Bacteroidia bacterium
TTGTGTTGATATTTTAATTGCATACAGGCTTAAAATTAAATTGTGCAAACTTCATCATTTTTAGCTATTTTTATGTAGAATGTTTGTTTTTTGTTGAAACAAATTTCCACCTTTGTAATTAAATAAAATAGTATGAAAAAAGTAAAAGTAGCCATTAACGGCTTTGGAAGAATAGGAAGAGTTTTTTTACGTGCGGCTATCAATCGCCCAAACATACAAATAGTTGCTATAAACGATTTAACGGATAGTAAAACCCTTGCACATTTATTAAAATACGATTCGGTGCACGGAAGATTTGATGGCACAATTGCCATTGAAGGGGATTATATGGTTATTAATAATCAAAAAATAAAAATTACAGCAAGTGCCGATCCTGCTCAATTACCTTGGAAAGAATTAGATGTAGATGTTGTTTTAGAAAGCACCGGTTTTTTCTTGGATAAAGCATCTGCACAAAAACATTTAGATGCCGGAGCAAAAAAAGTTTTACTATCTGCGCCACCAAAAGATAATGATATTAAAACCATAGTAATGGGCGTTAACGATAAAACATTAAGGAAAGATGATATTATTATTTCAAACGCATCGTGTACTACAAATTGCGCTGCGCCTATGATAAAAGTGCTTTTAAAATGGGGTATTGAAGATGTGTATATATCTACCGTACACTCTTACACGGGCGACCAACGCCTGCATGATGCGCCACATAAAGATTTGCGCCGTGCGCGTGCTGCAGCTCTAAATATTGTACCAACTTCAACCGGTGCAGCAAAAGCTACTACTAAAATTTTTCCTGAATTAGAAGGTAAAGTGGGTGGTTGTGGCATACGCGTGCCTGTGCCTGACGGTTCTTTAACTGATATTACCTGTATTTTAGAACGACATGCAGAGCCTGCCGAAATTAACGCCGAGTTTAAACGTGCAGCTGAAAATGAATTAAAAGGTATTTTAGAATATACGGAAGATCCTATCGTATCGAGTGATATTGTTGGCAACCCGCACTCCTGTATTTTAGATTCTGAATTTACGGCTGTTGTTGGCAATATGGTAAAAATTATTGGCTGGTATGACAACGAAGGTGGTTACAGTAACCGTTTGGCTGATGTTATAGAAAAATGGTTTTCGTTGTAATTTATAATTTGTATTTGCGTTAGGGATTGCAGCAAGAAAGCCTTTTTTGAAATGCTTTTTCAGCATTCTGCGAAGCAAATAATAAAACAAAAATAATGGGCTAAATCAAAAAGCCCGACGGCGAAGAAGATTTCTCGAATTGTTTGAAATGATGAAGAGCCGGAACGCTCAAATTTTAAACGCCTAAAATAATTCTAAACGTGGTGCCTTTACCAACTTCTGACTGCTTTACAAAAATTTTACCGTTGTGGTAGTTTTCTATAATACGTTTACACAATGATAAGCCCATGCCCCAACCGCGCTGTTTGGTAGTATAACCCGGCTCAAAAACTGTTTTTAGTTTGGTTTTAGAAATGCCTTTTCCAGTATCGGTAATATCTATAATTACTTTGTGGTTTTGGTTTTGCAAACTTACGGTTATTTTGCCTTTGCCATCCATGGCATCAATACCATTGCGACAAATATTTTCTATAACCCACTCAAACAAAGGCACACACAAAAGGGCTTCGCTATTGTTACTGCTGTTATCTTCTAAAATAAATTGTATGTTTTTAGAACTGCGTTTTCTTAAATAATCTAACGCATGTTCAAGCACCTGATATGAATTTTCGTGCGTTAAAGCGGGCTGAGAACCGATTTTAGAAAACCTATCGGTTATGGTTTGTAATCGATCAACATCTCTGTTCATTTCGTAAATTATGGATGGATCTAAAGTAGTTTCCTTTAGGTGTTCTATCCAAGCCATGAGTGATGAAAGCGGTGTACCCAATTGATGCGCAGTTTCTTTACTCATACCTACAAAAACTAAATTTTGCTCGGAGTTGCGCGCAGTGCTAAACAAGGCATAAGCAATTAATAAAAATAAAGCAATGATTAAAAGCTGCACATAAGGAAAATAGCGTAGTTGTTTTAGCGTAGATGATTCTTCGTAAAAAATATAATTTTTAATGCCATCGCCTAAATTAATTTCAATAGGATTGGCCTGTTCTTTAAAATGTTGCAGAGTTGCTTCTAATTTATCGTTAGATACTAACTGCGAATCTATTTTACCGAAAGCAATAACGTTATGCTGACTGCTATCGGTATAGATAACGGGCACAGATGCGCTGTTAATAGCCACCTCAGAGATGAATGATTTTATTAAACTATCGAACACTAATTTTATTTGATAAAATATTTTTGAGTTTTTATAATAGATATAATTTTTTTTACCGGGGGCATACTCACTTTCAATTGGCGGATATAATAATTTCATTTCGGCTAATTGCGCTGCCAAATACGTAGTATCATTTTGTTTAAGCGAATCTAAATTTCTGAAACTAACAATTTTGTTGTTGTTATTAGTCATGATAACAGGCACGGTATTATTATTTTGAAGCACACGTATAGCAAAACTTAAATCGCTTACATCTTTAGTAAACTCTTTGGTAGCATCGGCGTAGAGCTCTACTTTTTTATGCTCTTCATCTTTTATTTGTGTAAAAAGTTCGTTGGTAGATTTAACTAAGTTGGCTCTTTTTTGTACGGCACCGGCCCAAAGTTTTATTTTTTCTTTTTCATCGGTAGAGATTTTTTGTACTATTTGTTGCGAATACCAAAGCGATAACAAAACAATAAGCATAGCGCTTGCGGCAAGCCACCATTTCCATTGTTGTTTTTTTTGATAAATGCTCATTATTGCAAAGATACTAATGTATTTTGGATGGTGTTTGCGTTAGGGATTGAAGCGGATAGCTTTTTTGTACTCGAAAAACTAGAAGCGTAAAGCCCGACGGCGTACTCGCCGGAACGCCTAAATATTCGTCAAAAACAAACTGTCATCTTGTCATAATTTAGTACCTTTGCCCCTCATATCATGGAAAATAAAATAATTGACGAAAGCAGGCAAGGAGAAGCCATTGTACTAGAAGATGGCGCTGCCGGAAACAAAAAACTTTTTTTAGAAAGCTACGGATGCCAAATGAATTTTGCGGATAGCGAAATTGTGGCTTCTATACTTACCAAAAGCGGTTATACAACGACTGATAAATTTGAAGAAGCCGATGTTATTTTTGTAAATACCTGCGCCATTAGAGATAACGCCGAAGTGCGGGTGCGCAAGCGTTTACACGATTTTAAAAAAGCTAAAAAGAAAAATCCTAATATGGTGGTGGGCGTTTTAGGTTGTATGGCCGAACGTTTAAAACATCAATTCTTAGACGAAGAAAAAATTGTCGATTTAGTTGTTGGTCCAGATGCCTATCGTGATATTCCAAATTTAATTGAGCAAGCCGAAAGCGGACATAAAGCCGTAAACGTTATTCTTTCTAAAGAAGAAACCTACGCCGATATTACGCCTGTAAGGCTTGGTAGCAATGGCGTCAGCTCGTTCATCAGCATTATGCGTGGTTGCGATAATATGTGCAGCTTTTGCGTAGTTCCTTTTACACGAGGCAGAGAACGCAGTCGCGACCCGGAAAGTATTATTGCCGAAGCACATGATTTATTTGCTAAAGGATATAGAGAAGTTACGTTGCTTGGTCAAAACGTAGATAGTTATTTGTGGAGCGGTGGCGGTTTAAAAAAAGAAACACTCACCGAAGAGCAAAAAGCAAACTCATTAAACTTTGCACAACTGGTAGAAAAAGTCGCTCTTGTAAATCCTGATTTGCGTGTGCGTTTTAGTACGTCGCATCCAAAAGATATGACAGATGATGTATTGCATGTAATTGCTAAATATGAGAACGTTTGCAAATACATTCACTTACCGGTACAAAGTGGTAACAGCCGAGTTTTGGAAATGATGAACCGTGGTTACACACGCGAGTGGTACTTAGATAGAATTGCTGCCATTAGGAGAATTATACCTGAGTGCGGAATTTCGACCGATAGTATTTCCGGTTTTTGTGGAGAAACAGAAGAAGAACATCAAGATACGGTTTCTTTATTCAGAGAAGTACAATACGATTTTGCTTATATGTTTATGTATTCTGAAAGGCCAAAAACATTGGCAGAACGCAAATACGAAGACAACATTCCTGAAGATATTAAGAAGATTCGCTTGCAAGAAATTGTAGCATTACAATTAGAAAACAGTGCTATTAAAACAAAAGAAGGTGTTGGTAAAGTACACAAGGTATTAGTTGAAGGCACTTCTAAAAAATCGGCAGAGAGTTTAATGGGACGAAACACACAAAATACGGTTATCGTTTTCCCTAAATTACATTACAAAAAAGGTGATTACGTAAATGTTTTAGCAACTTCATGTACCAGTGGCACATTAATTGGTAATGCGATTAATTAGTCGAGTTGACGATTTTAAAATTTGATAATGAAAAAAATATTAATTTTAATTTTTCTTTCAAATGCCCTTCTTGCACAAGAGAAGAAACAATTTGATACACTTTTTTTTGCGAATAAAAAGTATCCAATAGAACAGGAAGAAGGAAAAATATCGATTTTCAATCTACCTTTTGGGATAGTTCCATTTGAGTATAAATATATTTATAAGCAATTTAAGTATTATTCGATGAATGAAGAAAATTGCGATTGTATTTCAAAAACTTGGTTTGATCTCGAAGGGAATACTACAACTGTAATAAAGTGCCAAAAAATATCTAAAAAAGAATACGCGATAGATAACTTTTTAGATAGCATTTCTGTAGATTTTTCAGATATAAAATATCCTGAAATTGTCATTAAAAGTAATGACTATAAAATAAGGGATATTGATAAAATACAGTTTAAATTAATTTATGATTCTACAACCGTATATTTGAATTGGGATCACGATCAGCTTTATGGAAGTTTTTTTAATAAACTAAGAGATGAAATTAAAAATGATAAACAAAAAGTAAAAATGATAATAGCTAATGCAATATTTTATAGAAAAGGTAATACAGATTATTACCTGCCTGCAAAATTTGCCATTACTCTACAAAATAATTAAAGAAATCTAAAAAATCTCAAGTCTAAAACATGACTCCTCAAGATATAAAACAACGCTTTGGTATTATTGGCAGTTCACCTGCATTAGACCGAGCTATTGATATTGCACGACAAGTTGCACCAACCGATCTAAGCGTTTTAATTACCGGCGAAAGCGGAACAGGTAAGGAAGTTTTTCCTCAAATAATACATCAATTCAGTACACGCAAACATGGTCCGTATATTGCGGTTAACTGCGGTGCAATTCCCGAAGGGACAATTGATAGTGAATTATTTGGGCACGAAAAAGGATCTTTTACAGGTGCACACGAAGCCCGTAAAGGGTATTTTGAAGTAGCCGATGGCGGAACTATTTTTTTAGATGAAGTAGGGGAGTTGCCACTAGCCACACAAGCCAGATTGCTTCGTGTATTAGAAACCAAAGAATATATACGTGTTGGTTCTAGTAAAGTTCAAAAAACAGATGTGCGTATTGTTGCGGCAACGAATGTCAATTTACAGCAAGCTATTGAAAAAAGTAAATTCAGAGAAGATTTATATTATCGTTTAAATACGGTGCCTATTTTACTTCCCGCTTTGCGAGATAGAAAAGAAGATATTCATTTATTGTTTAGAAAGTTTGCGGCTGATTTCGCAGCAAAATACAGAATGCCTGTTATTCAGTTATTACCTGATGCGCAGCAAATGCTGACTAATTATTATTGGCAAGGAAATATTCGGCAGTTAAAAAATATTGCCGAACAAATTTCTATCATAGAAAAAACAAGAGAAATAAGTGCGGAAATTTTAGCAAGGTACCTTCCTCCAATTGGCGGTAATAGTTTATTAAGTATTCAAAAATCTGAGAACACTGGTAATCAAGATTTTTCGGAAAGAGATTTGTTGTATAAAGTTTTATTTGAAATGAAAAAAGATATGAATGATTTAAAAAAAGTCGTTCATGATATCGTGCAATTTAACCAAGGTAGTATTACTAATCTTTCTAATGATGATGTGCAGATACTAAACCGTATGCATAACGAAGCAGATTTAGATAATACTTCAACAGGTGTTATTCTTCACCCTTCAAAAAACGGATTTTTAAATAGTAATTCTTCGCAAAATTACAACGAGCCCATTGAAGTTGAAGAAACACTTTCTTTATCGGATAAAGAAAAAGAAATGATAACCAAAGCGCTGCAAAAATACAAAGGCAAACGCAAACTTGCCTCTGATGAGCTTGGTATTAGTGAGCGCACGCTGTATCGCAAAATAAATGAATACAATATTAAGGAGTAATGAAAAATTTAAAATTAAAAAGTATTAGCTTCTTGTTTCTTGCCTCTTGCTCCTTGTTTCTGTTTTCATGTAAAGTAAATTATGGCTTTAAAGGAATAACCATTCCGCTTGGTGCAAAAACAATTTCCATTGCTATGTTTCAAAATCAGGCAAACTTAACCGCACCGTTAGAACCTCAATTAATAACACAACGATTGCGTGATGCGGTTTCTTCTCAAACAAATTTGGCACTCTTAAAACAAGGTGGCGATTTGCGTTTTGAAGAATGCAGAATTACAAATTATGTAAGTGTGCCGCAAGCAATAACTTCTACCGGAACAAGTGACCAAGCGGCTCTTAACCGACTAACGGTAACTATAAAAATAAATTATATAAACAAGTTAGACGAGACAAAAAACTTTACAGATAGAGAGTTTAGTAAGTATTACGATTATCCGAGCACACAAAGTTTATCGCAAATAGAAAGTGCTGCTTTAGAACAAATAAATAAACAGTTGGTTGAAGATATCTTTAATGCGGCGTTTAATAACTGGTAAATGCTACTAAATTAAAACTATCTCTTTTAACAAAGCACACCTTAAAACTTATTTAATCTTCGCTTTAAATAATCTCACTTGCCGCTATTTTTATTGAATGGATTTATCACAAAAAAAATCATCTTCTCTTTGGGTGCTATATAGTATTTTTTTCTTTTGGGGATTTGTGGCCGCTTCTAATACGGTGCTAATTGGCACATTTAAAGCACATTTTAAATTATCTCAATTCCAATCTCAATTAATAGATATGGCATTTTATGCGGCCTACTTTTTAGGCTCGTTAATTTATTTTTTCTACTCGCGTTTTAAAGGGGATTTACTAAATAAAATTGGTTACAAAACAGGTTTGGTAATTGGGTTAATAATTTCTGCTATTGGCTCTTTAGGTTTTATACCTGCTGCAAGCGCAGAATCTTTCCCTATGATGTTGGCATCTTTATTTATTGTAGCCATTGGTTTTACACTTCAGCAAATTGTAGTTAATCCCTATGTAATGGTCATGGGTAGCCCCGAAACAGGTGCACACCGAGTAACTTTAGGCGGAAGTATCAATTCATTTGGAACAACCATTGGTCCGTTATTAATTAGCTACGCTATTTTTG
>JBDTJJ010000447.1:0-3815 GCA_039935895.1 Bacteroidia bacterium
GTTTTGAAGAAAGTTATTATAAAGGAAATATTACCAATAAAAACACTTCTTTCTCTTATATGTATCCAGATGCTAAGTTGAATAAATTGCAATATTGCTTCTTTCCGGCGGTATATTTTTCTAAAAAGTTAGCTCATAATCAAGAGATACAAATAAATTTTTCGCGCAAAATAGACCGACCAAACTTTTTTCAGTTAATGCCTTTTGTGTTTTCTTCGGATAATGCCAACATACAAATTGGTAACCCAAAATTAGCGCCTGAGTTTTTAAATTTAGGCGAATTGAATTACAACATTGCTTGGGGCAAACTAAATTTTTTAACCTCTTTTTATTTTAGATACACTCAAAATCCTATTACTAATATTTCTTATCCAGAAGCAGGCAATCCTAATATATTAGTCAATACTTACCAAAACGGAAAAGATAAAATAGTAGAAGGCTTAGATAACACACTGAAATTTACACCCGTTAAAAGTTTAGATTTAATGGCAAATGCTAATATTTTTTACACAACTATTAGCTATCAAAACGGCGCACAAACTATTAATAACAATGGGTATAGTTGGACGGGCAAGGCAAGTATTAAATATACGCTGCCTAAAAATTTTATGATCATTCAAGTAAACGGAAATTACCAGGCGCCGCAAATTATTCCACAAGGAACTACCAGAAAAACTGAATACATGGATATTACTTTATCTAAAACCGTTAAGCAAAAACTGACGTTTACCTTGTTATTAAGCGATGTATTTAATAGCAAACGTATGGGTACTAACTATAACACTACTGATTATATTCAAACTTTATCTCGCCGTAGAGAAACCCGCTATGTAAGGTTTACGGTTATGTATATGTTTGGTAAAATGGATTCGAGTATCTTCAAAAAAATGAAGCAACAGAAAAAAGAAGGTGGTAGCGATGACCAAGGTGGTGGAATGGGTGGCGGATTTTAAATTAATTTTATGCAAAAAATATTATTTGTCTGTTTAGGTAATATTTGTCGCTCACCATTAGGCGAAGGTATTATGCTTCATTTTAGTAAAGAAAAAAACTTAGAAAACCTTGTATGTGTTGATTCTGCCGGCACGGCTAACTACCATGTAAACGAAGCACCCGACCACAGAACAATTGCCAACGCTAAAAAAAATGGTGTAGATTTAAGCACTTTACGCGCACGCCAATTTACAGTTGCAGATTTTGAAAATTTTGATAAAATTTATGTCATGGATGCTAGTAATTACAATAATGTAATTGCTTTGGCAAAAAATGCCGAACAAAAAAATAAAGTAAACTACTTATTAAACATTTTACATCCTCATCAAAATAAAGCCGTGCCAGATCCTTACTACGGTACCGAAAAAGATTTTGAAGCTGTGTTTCAACTGGTGTATAAAGCCTGCGAAAAAATTGTAGCAGATTTAAATGCGTAATAAGTCGGCTAAATAATAAATGAAGTTAAGATTGAAGCTGAGGTTAAGATTTTGCGTACCTTTATATGATGCAAAATTTTAACCAAGAAACTATTCTATCTTTTTTACAAGAAATTCCTGATCCGGAAATTCCGGTAATTACTATTGTTGAGTTAGGTGTTATTAGAAAAATAAACATAAGTGAAAATGCAGTTGAGGTTGAACTTTCGCCCACATACAGTGGCTGCCCCGCTATGAAACAAATGGAAACTGACATTGTAGCTACGCTTAAAAAACATGGTATTGAAAATGTAAGCATAAAAACTGTTTATACGCCAGCCTGGACAACCGATTGGATTAGCCCCGATGCCAAAGAAAAATTAAGAAAATACGGTATTGCACCACCACAAGAACACACTACCGATAAATCTTTTATAACCGGAAAAACCAAGCAAATTAAGTGTCCGCGTTGCGGTTCTTTACACACCGAAATGGTTAGTCAGTTTGGCTCTACAGCGTGCAAAGCACTTTATAAATGTAAAGATTGCTTAGAGCCTTTTGATTATTTTAAATGTATTTAAGTAACTTTATAACACAGCATTAAATATGGATATAAACACCGAACCATCAGGCGATAAAAAAAAGCAGTTTTCATCCTCAAAAACAACGTATAAAAAATTTTCTCCTTGGTCGTTTGCAGGCGGCATGCTTATTGTGCTGTTTGCGGGTGGCATACTTTATTTAGCTATGCCCAATAAACAAAAAGTACTTGTAGGAACAAATCAAAAAACAGAAGCAGAAGCAAATGATACTTCTATTTTTAAAGGAGAACATTTTTATAAAACACATCATCATAAACATATTGATAAGGATGCAGAAGATATTATACTGATGCCTGATGAAGAAAACATGCTTGAAAAAGCCACGCTGACAGACAAGCAACGTAAACTAATTGAACTTTTACCAAATGCACCTGTAATTTACTTATACAACCTAAAAATTACCGAATATCAAAAATTTTATTACCAACCCGATGGAAACCCAGTTTTAATAAAAGATACAGCAGCACCTAAGTTAATTAGTGTGGCCATGAAAAACTTTATGGCTTCTCAATTTGATATTAGTATTGAACGTTTAAAACCTTTACTACACATTAATGAGGATGACCCAAATGCTTTGTTTTATACCGGTGCGGCTTACTACTATAAAAAAGATTATCCGCACGCATTGGTTATGCTTAATCGCATTGGTAATTTATCTAACAATATATTTAAGCAAGAGGCATATTGGTATAAAGCCCTTTGCTTTATTGATTTACAAAAAAACAATGATGCTAAAACTTTATTGCAACACATTGCAAACGGACAAGGCTTTTATGCTGCAAAGGCTAAAGAACTACTTGCTACTTTAAAGTAATCCTTTTTCTTTAGAGTCTCAATAAAATAATGTTTACTTTAAATTCTTTTTAATAAACTCTATGAAGTTTTTCATAGCATCATCGGCAAACTCTTTGCTGTATTTTGGGTTGCTTGGGTTTGCAAATGCATGATCGGCATCGTAAGATTTTACGGTTAAGGGTTTGTTTAACGTTTTCATATTGGCTTCAAACTTAGTTACCACTTCTTTGTTTATCCATTGGTCTTTTTCGGCCCAAACAAATAATACGGGTGCATTAATTGTTTTTAGTTTTTCTGTTTTGTCTTCGGGCATGCCATAATACATTACGCACGCTTTACTTTGTTTGCCCGCTAATAAGCTTGCTTGCATAGACCAGCCGCCGCCGAAGCACCAACCAATGGTGGCTATGTTTGCTTTTGTGCCTACGTAGTTTAATACGCCTTTTATAATGGCTTCTCCTCTTTCGGGTTTTAGGCTGTTCATGTATTTGCCTGCCGAATCTCTAGTGGTGGCTATTT
The DNA here is from genome assembly GCA_039935895.1 of Bacteroidia bacterium. Classification (GTDB taxonomy): domain Bacteria; phylum Bacteroidota; class Bacteroidia; order B-17B0; family Aurantibacillaceae; genus PALSA-968. The sequence continues at coordinate 3,326 of JBDTJJ010000447.1, forward strand.
TTTTATCGTACATATCAATAGCTATTACGTTTACGTTGCCAAGTGTGCTGTATATTTTTTCGGCTTCTTGTTTAATGTAATCGTTTAAGCCCCACCACTCGTGTATTACAAATACGTAGTTGTTGGTTGGTTTGGTAGCTTTAATTTCGTAGCCATAGCCCTCTTTTCCATCGGGGGTTTTGTAGGTAATTTCTTTACCAATTGGGTTGGCTAATACAAATGGGGTTGGCTCTAGGTGCGAGGCTACAAATTTTTTATCGTGACTTAACATGGCAAAGGTGTTGGTTGATGATGGTTTGGCACAGCAGCTCATTTGTGCTAAACTGTTGGCGGCTAAAGCAAGTGTTAGGGCTATGGTTGTAACTAGTTTTTTCATGGTTTGTAGGTTTGGGGTGCTAAGTTATGGCTTGTCGGTTTAAAAAATAGACTTGCGTTTGGTTTTACGCTTTTAGATTTATTAAAATTTGTTAATGTATTTGCTGTTATTTTA
>JBDTJJ010000448.1:0-2739 GCA_039935895.1 Bacteroidia bacterium
ATATTTTTTATGTTTATAGGATATTTATTTTGAACGATTTACTACGCATACTGCTTTGGCCTTTTTCGCTTGTTTATGGCGGAGTTACTTGGCTGCGAAATACCCTGTACGACACCAAGATTTTTAAACAAACATCATTTGACGAAGTTAAAACCATTTGCGTGGGAAACCTTATTGCTGGCGGAGCAGGGAAGACACCGCACACCGAATATATTGTAAAACTTTTGCAAAAAGAACATGAGGTCGGTACATTAAGCAGAGGATATAAAAGAAAGACATCGGGTTTTTTTGTGGTTGAAACAGATGTTAAACCTGAGCAAAGCGGCGACGAACCTTTACAGATAAAACAAAAATATCCGTCGGTTTTTGTGGCCGTGGACGAAAATCGGGTAAAAGGCATAAAGAAAATGTTGGCTCTAAAAAGCTTAGATGCCATTTTATTAGATGATGCTTTTCAGCACCGTAAACTTAAATGTGGACTAAATATTTTATTAACCGAATACGATAATTTATTTTGTAATGATGAATTGTTGCCAGCCGGAAGATTACGCGAAAGTAAAAAATGTTACCTACGTGCCGATATTGTTATTGTTACCAAAACCCCCGAATATGCTACTCCCATTGATTTAAAGGGTGTTATGAAGGAAGTAAATGTGCGTCCGTATCAAAATTTATACTTCTCGTATTTAAAATATGCGCATCCTTATAACTTATTCGATAGAAAAGAAACCATCAACATTCCTATGCATCTTTTTAACTGCAATGTGCTTTTAGTAACCGGCATTGCAAACCCAAAACCAATGCTTACTTATGTTAAAGAATATGCCGAAGACGTTGTACACAAAGCCTTTGCCGACCACCATCATTTTACTACCGAAGATATTGCAGCTATTAAACAAGCTTATAATCAAATTGAAAACGAAAACAAAATAATTATTACTACTGAAAAAGATGCTGTTCGGTTGATTTCTTTTAGTGAAGAATTTAAAGATGTTTCTATTTTTGTGCTCCCAATTGAAATTGATTTTAAAACAAAAACAGAAGAGTTTAACGAACAAATAAAAAAATATGTTAGAGCAAATAAAATTCACCACAGCAAATATTCTTAAACAAACAAACAACTTTGCTCCCGAAGTGGGCATTATACTTGGCACAGGGCTTGGTGGATTGGTTAAAGAAATTGAAACAGAGTTTACACTTCCTTACGAAAACATTCCAAACTTTCCGTTAAGTACGGTTGAAGGCCATAGTGGAAAACTAATTTTCGGTACCCTTGGTGGTAAAAAAATTGTAGCTATGCAAGGTCGTTTTCATTACTACGAAGGTTATTCTATGCAAGAGGTAACATTCCCGGTGCGTGTGATGAAATTTTTAGGCATTAAAACCTTGTTTTTATCTAACGCTAGCGGTGGTGTTAATCGTGATTTTGAGGTAGGTGAGATTATGATTATTAACGATCATATCAATCTTTTTCCAAACCCATTAATTGGCAGAAACATCAACGAATTAGGTACCCGTTTCCCTGAAATGAGCGAGGCTTATGATAAAGGCCTAATCAACAAAGCAAAGGAAATTGCTAAGCGCAACAATATTAAGGTATCAGAAGGTGTGTATGTTGGTTTAACCGGCCCAACTTTGGAAACTCCAGCCGAATATGGCTATATACATGCTATTAGTGGAGATGCCGTTGGTATGAGTACCGTGCCCGAAGTTATTGTTGCGCGCCACATGGGGCTGCCTTGTTTTGCAATTAGTATTTGTACTGATTTAGGTGTGCCAGGTAAAATTGAAAAAACAACACACGAAGATGTGCAACGTGTTGCCGCAACTCAAGAGCCAAAAATGACTCTGATAATGAAAACACTTATTAGCGAGATTTAATTTACGGATAATCACAGTATCTTTTTAAAGGGTAGTAACTAATGCCTTTGTTTTATAAAATCGCCTAAAAAGTGAATATATAATTGTAACTGGTTACGAAATGTTACTGTACTCCTATCATTTTTGTTATCTGACTTTCAATAACCGAACAGGGTATAAAAAATGGTTTATCTGTAATTGAAAGAGTTATAGTTTGTTGGTTAATGAGGTATGATCCAATAATATTTCCTATGCCGGGGACTGAAATAGAAATATTACCTGATAAATCATTGCCTTGAAACGTACCACCTTTGCTGGTAACTTCCTGCTGCATTTTTGTTATTAAGTCGGATGTTGAACCCGCAAACTGTACATCAAAATTTGGACAAGCTGCCATTTTTAATTATTTAATAAATTGAGTTTATTGTTCGATAATAATAGTTTTCTCTATGGTAAAATGAAACTCTACTCTTCTATTTAATTGTGCTTCTGCATCAGAGCAAATTACACCCGGGCCACAACGATTAACCATTTTAGTTAAACCGTATCCTTTTGCTAATACACGTTTAGGATTAACTCCTTTGGCATATAAATATTTGATAACCGCATTATCGCGCTTATCCGATAAAACCATATTATATTCAGGTGTACCTACATTATCTGTATGTCCATCAATTACGATAGTCATTTTAGAAGATGCCTGCATATATCTTACCACACTATCTAAGCGTGCAATGGCATCTGGGCGAATTTCGAATTTATCAAAGTCGAAATAAATACTTAATTCTATCGGAATTAATTTTTTTATTGCTATAGGCTCATGTGCCATTGCAACGCTGTCTTCATTTAATGGAGTAACTGCTACCACTTCAACAGGCG
>JBDTJJ010000449.1:0-4304 GCA_039935895.1 Bacteroidia bacterium
GTAAAAGCTAGTCCGGGTCAACCAGCACCTCCGGCACAAAAATAAAAATCAAATTCAGTCAAATGAAAAAAATAATAACCCTTGCCTTAGTATTTGTTTCGCTAATGGCATCTGCACAAAAAAAACACAAACAAAAACTTTCTAAAATGGATCAAGAATTTTTAAAAACACAAGTCGACGGAATGTATCTTAAAATGAATACTAACCGTGGCGATATTTATTTGCAATTAGAATTTGAAAAAGTTCCTATGACGGTGGCTAATTTTGTTGGCTTATCTGAAGGTACAATTAAGAATACGGCTAAAGCAGACGGTGTTCCTTTTTATGATGGATTAAAATTTCATCGCGTAATACCTAAATTTATGGTGCAAGGTGGAGATCCGCAAGGTACAGGTTCTGGCGGACCGGGATATAAATTTCCTGACGAGTTTGACACTACTTTAAAGCATAAAGGTCCAGGTGTATTATCTATGGCAAATGCAGGCCCGGGTACAAACGGCAGTCAGTTTTTTATTACACACGTTGAAACACCTTGGCTTGATGGCAAGCACACTATTTTTGGACATGTTGTAAAAGGACAAGATGTAGTTGATGCTATTCAGCAAAATGACACTTTAAAAACAGTTACGGTTCTTCGTAAAGGAAAAAAAGCTGAAGCATTTGATGCGGCTAAAGTTTTTGAATTTGAAAAAGGAAACGTATCTGTAAAAGCAGAAGCTAAAGCTAAAGCAGAACAAGCTGCTATGGATAAAGAATTAAACGAAAAATACGGTGCGGCTAAAGTTACCGCAAGTGGTTTACGTTACATTACCGAAAAAGAGGGTACTGGCGCATCTCCATTAGCAACAAACCAAGTAACGGTTCATTATGTAGGCACTTTATTAAACGGCAAAAAATTTGATAGCTCAGTTGATAGAGGACAGCCTGCAACATTTCCTTTAAACCAAGTAATACCAGGGTGGACAGAAGGCTTACAATTAATGAAAGTTGGTGGTAAAACTAAATTCATCATTCCGCCAACATTAGGTTATGGTGCAGCAGGCGCAGGTGGAGCAATTCCTCCAAACGCTTGGTTAGTATTTGATGTAGAGTTGTTAGATGTAAAATAATGCTTCGCCGCATTATTATATCTTCCATTATTTTATTGGGATTAATCCCACTCAATTCTTGCAAAAAACAAAACGAATGCGATTGCTTAAAATCGTATGGCGATATTGTAACCGATACACGTAATTTATCATCCTTTAATACACTTCAATCTTTCGACAAGATTGAAGTGTATTATATACAAGATACAACAGCCACTACATGCACTGCAAAAGTGGTAACAGGCAAACATTTATTAGCCAACATTTCTACCGAAGTAGTTGATGGTGTACTTCAAATAAGAAACCACAATATGTGTAATTTTGTTAGGGGTAGTCATAACGAAGTAACTGTTTATGTAACCGCGCCACACGTGCAGTATTTTATACAAGATGGTGTGGGCAATATCTATTCGGGCAATACCATAAAAGAATTTAATTTAGATTATAATGTGCGTAATTCAGGCGACATACATTTAGATGTAAACACAGGAAACGTTACAGGTCATTTATATGGCATTGGAGATGTTTATTTGAGTGGTAACACCCAGAACCATTTGGTAAATGCAACTGGAGAGTGTTTTATTAATGCTAATGATTTGCAAGCTAAATATTGTTTTATTGTTTATAAATCTACCGGAGAAGCGCACGTTAATGTTAGCGGAGAATTAGATGCCGTTATAAATTATACAGGAAATATATACTATACAGGCAGCGCAGCCGTTGTTCATAAAACCGCTAATGGAAGCGGAGATTTAATTAAAAATTAATGCAGCGCAAACTATATATTGTTTTATGTTCTTTACTGAGTAGTTTTTTTTCTTTTTCGCAAAATGATACAGCAAAAAGTGAAGAGTATGTAAACACCATGCAACTTCGTTACGAAGATTGGACGTATGTACCCAATATAAAAAGCGTATTATTTTATGAAAGTTCATTTAAATTATCAGCGCCCATTATTGATTTAGATGCCGGACAACAACTTAATTTTACCTTTGATGATTTAGATGGCGACAACAAAACCTACGCATACACCATTATACATTGCAGCGCTAACTGGCAACCATCTAATATTTTGCCACAAGAATATTTGAGTCCGTATTTTGAAGAACAACTTTTTGGCTCTACGTTTTCTGCAGCAACTACACAACATTATACCCATTATGTTTGGTCGTTTCCAAACAATAATATTCGTATGAATAAAAGCGGAAACTACCTTTTAAAAGTTTATATAAGCGGAGCAAAAGATAAACCTGTTTTTACGCGTCGTTTTATGGTTTACTCAAGCAAAGTGAGCATTAAAGCAAACATACACGAAGCTTTAGGAAGTATTGATTCTGTTGATTTTACCAACAAACAAGAAGTAGATTTTAGCATTTTATATCCGGGATATTCTATTCCACAATATGCCGATTTAAAAGTCATTGTTCAACAAAACGATCGTTGGGATAATGCCAAATATAACTTACAGCCTTTGTATTTTAAACCAAACGAATTAAGTTTTGATTATGATGATGGCACTAATATTTTTGATGGCGGAAATGAATACCGGGCCGCTATCTTTAAAAATTTTAAATTTATAACGGGTAACACCGATAAAATATATCGAGATTCTGCAAACAGCTGGCACGTAAAATTACAAAATGACGAAGTACGAACAGATATGCGTTATTATTCGATGACCGATATTGACGGCAGATATTTAATTACCGTTGAGGATAGAGACAGCACCATAATTGATGTATCAGCCGAGTATGCACACGTACATTTTTCTTTTCCGTATGATTTTCCACAGGTGGACGGTAACTTTTATATTTTAGGAAACATGGTCAACAATCATTTTACAAAAGAAAATCAGATGACCTTTAATTATTTTACAAAAACCTACGAGTGCGAGCTTTACCTTAAACAAGGTTATTATAATTACATGTATGTTTTTTTACCCGATGGAAAACCTGCCGCCGAAACTAGCCAAATAGAGGGCGACCATTGGGAAACCGAAAACCAATACACTATTTACGTATATCATAAACAAATGGGCACGTACTACGATCAACTTATTTGTGTGCAGAAATTTACTTCTGTGAGGAGGTAAAAAAATCGTCATTTATACCTCACTTTTTAATCATCTGAAATTTTTTACTCTTTTTAAAATATGCGTTATAAGCGCATTACTAAAATATTCTCGTTACGCTGCGGAGGCTTTATAGCCGTGTAATACTTTGCCGCAGCATTACAAATGCAGCGGAGCGGGGGAGGTAACTAAAACTTAGGGCAAGAAATTAAAACCTTGCGTGTTTTTTTACCTCGCTTAGCAACTTCGTATATAATAGCAAGTTCAAACGAGCCAAACGAATTTGATACAGATAACCTCGATAATGTAACATCATAACTAAAGCCAATACGCATATCGTATTTGTCAATATCTAAACCAATTAATAAACTAATAGCATCAACATTTGGATAGCCTGCCGCATAATGTTTAATAGGTAAGCCTCTATACCATAAACCTAAATTTAAGGGCGCTTTAAAAAAGTAAGCACCTACATCTAATTGATCAAACCTACCTTCGTGCTTGTAATTAAACGTTGGCGAAAAATATTTTTTAAGTTTATTACCTCTCTTTTCCAGTATAAAACGATAACCTCCATGCAACGATAAGTTTACCGGCTGTTTATTGTTTCCATCTTCGCTTAACGACGTGTTGGGTGAGTTTAAATGTTGTGCCGTAAAACCTAACCAATACGTTGCCGAGTTAAGTAAAGCACCTGCGTTTAAATCCATATAACCAACGTGATTATTCATGTTCATCACATAAGGGTCTTTTGTTGAAGTATTATAATAAAGCTGATCGTTTAAAATAAGTTTGCTAGCATCTATACTTTTGTAGCCATAACCCAATTGCACACCGGCACGTATTTCGGCAAACTTGCTTATTTTAAAATGATACGCATACGATAACATAGCCAAGGTAGAATTGATAGAAGGCGTGCCCATATTATCGTGCAGCAAAATAACACCAATGCCACTACTGGCAGATGTAATATTATAATCGTAGCTGGCTGCAATGGTTTTATATGCCGTAGAAACGCCGGGCCATTGGTCGCGTATATCTGCTGTAAAACGATGCTCGTATGTTTGACCCGTAAAGGCAGGGTTTAGCAACAACGGCATAGCGTAATATTGCGTCAGTTGCGGGTTTTGTGCCTTTGCAAAACT
>JBDTJJ010000450.1:0-6851 GCA_039935895.1 Bacteroidia bacterium
AAATTGGAATCCCTTTGCGCCCAATGGTGTGGGTGGTATTTTAAAAGGCGTATCGGCTGTGTTCTTTGCCTACATTGGTTTCGATGCCATATCCACAACGGCCGAAGAATGTAAAGATCCGCAACGAGATTTACCCCGAGGCATGATGTGGGCTATCATCATTTGTACCATTCTTTATATTATCATCGCATTAATTCTTACTGGTATGGTTAGTTACACGCAGCTTAGTGTGGGCGATCCACTTGCTTTTGTATTCGAAAAACTAAACCTAAAATGGATGTCGGGCATTATTGCCGTAAGTGCTGTAATAGCTATGGCAAGCGTATTACTTGTTTTTCAAATGGGACAACCACGTATTTGGATGAGCATGAGCAGAGATGGTTTATTACCAAAAAAATTCTCAACCGTACATCCTAAATTTCACACACCATCTTTTGCTACCATTGTAACAGGCTTTGTTGTTGCTGTGCCTGCGCTGTTTTTAAACCTTACTATGGTTACCGATTTATGTAGCATTGGTACTTTGTTTGCTTTTGTGTTAGTCTGCTTAGGCGTGTTGGTGCTGCAAAATAAAAAAGATATTCCCAGAGGAAAATTTAAAACACCTTACATCAATTCAAAATATATTATGTCGGCATTGTTGGTGCTAACCATTATACTTTCGTTTACCTATAATAAAACAGATACTATGAATTTTATTACCAACGAGAAAAAGATAAACGATGCCAAAACAATTATCACATCCTTAAACACCACGCAAATAGATGCCATTAAAACACATCTTGCGGAAATGGATAACACGAATTTTGCAGCCAGCCATAACGATGTAGAAACCTACATGAGCAATTTAAACGAGACTAATTATACCGCCTTAGTGCAAACCTTACCCATAGATGAAGCCACTAAATACCAAAGCGGATTTGATTTGTTTAAGCACAAAATACCTATGTGGATTTTTATTTTTGTTTGCTTTGTGTTAGCCGTTTGGGCATTCCGTCAAAACCTATCGCTTATACCTATGCTTGGTTTAATTTGTTGCCTTTATATGATGGCCGAATTAGGTTTATCTAATTGGATAGGCTTTGGCATTTGGCTTGTTGTTGGCCTTGTAGTTTACTTTAGCTACGGCTTTAGAAAAAGTAAACTCGCTACAACTAATTAATTCGTAACTGTCATTTCGAGCATACACGCGTCATACTGAGCCTGTCGAAGTACCTCGCTATGCTGAACTCGTTTGGCTTCGCCGATTTTCAATTCAGCATCTGTCGCATTAAATATTAATTTATTTTTTGGGCGTTCCGTTTGATTACAAACGGCGGGCTTTGCGCAGTAAAGCTTTTTAAGATTACTTAAAAAGGCTTTCTTGCTGCAATCCCTAACGCAATTAACCTCATTAATACAAAAGTTTTTTTAATTGTTTTGGAAGATATTCTAAACTATCAGGTTCGCCAAAGGATTTTAATTTACTTAATAAAATAATAGACTTAGGTAGCTTTTTAATCTTATTGTTATATAAACAAAGTTCTTCTAAGTTTCTAAGCTTTGAAATCTTTTCAGAAAGGGTTGTTAAACCATCTCTTTCAAGTTGAAGTCTTTTAAGGGAACTCTTATCAAATAATTTATCAGGCAGTACTCTAATATCATTTTCCGTAATATCTAAATCTTCCAAATTCGAAATACATAAAACATCCTCTGGAAAAGCATTTAAATGACAAAAGCTAAGGACAATTTTTTTAAGTTTTTTTAGCTTACATAGACTAGATAGATCTGCGTTTTGAAAATTATTTACCCTCAAATCTAATTCTTCTACATTTTCAAACAGTAATAATTCTTTTGGTAAACTTGTAAGACCACAATCCCACATATCTAAACTTTTAAAAGTATCGGGCTTCAACTTTGTCCATTCCATAAATCGAGCATAATTTTTCTCCTGATATTTAACATCATAACTGTAATTACTATCACGAATCCTAAATTTAAATTTTCCTTTTATCGTAACAGTATCGATGGTTTTTTTTACACTATCAAATACCCATATAGCTTTTAAAAATAAGTCTCCAATAATTGTATCATTAATTGAAAAGTTAGATTTATTAAGCTCAATTTTTTGAAGTATTGTTTTATATACGCGACTATATGTACAATTATTACCTCTAACAGTACATTGGAATGAATCTTTAGAAATGAAAATAGATATCGATTTATCTGTCATGTACCCATGATTAAATATTTTTATGGTATCATTAGCTAACAAGCAGACAGCTTCTTCGTCGTAAAAAAAAGTTCTATGCCTTTTGCTATAATAATCTCCTTTTATACTAAGGGTATCTAATTTAGATTTAGTTAAATTGGAGTTGTATACAATTTTATTTTCTTGTTCGGTTTTTGGTGCATTGCAAGATTCCAAAATCAATAAGAAAAAAAATATCCAAATAAAGTGTCTCATAAAAATTGTATTTAATTTTCTGTTTAATCAAACAAACCTTTAAACAAATATAACTAAAAAGCTTTGCTGTTTTTATACCTCAAAATCAAAACAGTATTTATGAAGAAAAATTATCAATCGGAGCAGCGCGCGAGCCTGAAATGCTTTTTCGGGCATTTATAATGTAAACCTTAAAAATGCAGATGGTTTTGTAAATAAGCGCTTGGTTATTGTTAAGTATCAAATTGTACCGATATCAATGCAAATCGGTCTGATTTGAGAGCAAGTCGTACCAATATCAGAGCAAGTTGCCGCAATCTTCTAGCGCATAACGGCAATATCAGAGCGAATCGCTGCAATATCAAAGCAAATTGTACCTATCTCGGAGCGAATCAGAGTGATCACAAAGAAAGTCGTATAGATATTGTTTCAAATCGCACCAATATCAGAGCGAATCACTCCAATATCAGAGCAAGTTGCCGCAATGTTGTATCAAATCGCTGCAATATCAAAGCAAATCGTACCTATCTCGGAGCGAATCAGACTGATGACAAAGCAAATCTTCTTAAAGTTGGCAGGCCTTGTTAGGCATTGGGATAGAATAAAAATCCTTTGCTGTAATCGAAAAATTTTAATGCGAAGAACCTACTTAGGCAAGCTCAGTATAAACTTGGTGCACAGAATTTCTCAACTTCGCTCGAAATGACAATAAGCCGGGACGCCATAGCCCCTCTTTAAGTTAATAGCATAATAAAGGCGTTTTTCGTACTTTTGCGCAAATTTATTTGTTAAATGATTGAGAAACTTGCCAGTATAAAACAGCGTTATATAGACGTTGAACAAAAATTAGCCGATCCGGCTGTCATTTCTGATATGCGTCAGTTTAAAAAATTGAATATAGAATACCGTCAGTTAGAACCCATTATTAAAGTTTTTGAAGAATATAAAAAAGCATTAGATAATATTGATTCGGCCAACGAAGTTTTAAAAACGGAGAAAGACAAAGACTTTTTAGATATGGCAAAAGAAGAGCTGGAAGAAAACCGTGCTATTGAAACCAGGCTTGCTGACGAAATTAGAATTATGCTTATTCCGAAAGATCCGGAAGATGCTAAAAATTGTGTGATGGAATTACGTGCCGGTACCGGTGGAGATGAAGCCAGTATTTTTGCCGGAGATTTATTTGAAATGTATCGCCGTTATTTTGAGATTAAAGGCTTTAAAGCCGAAGTGGTTGATACAAGCGCCGGAACAATGGGCGGATATAAAGAGATTATTTTTAATGTGAGTGGCGATAACGCTTACGGTACTTTGAAATTTGAAAGTGGCGTGCATCGTGTGCAGCGTGTACCCGCTACCGAAACGCAAGGACGCGTGCATACATCTGCGGCAACGTTAGCTGTGCTTCCCGAAGCGGATGAATTAGATGTTGAATTGCGTGATGCCGATATTACTATGGCGACTGCGCGAAGTGGTGGTGCTGGTGGACAAAACGTAAACAAAGTAGAATCTAAAGTTATACTTACGCATCATCCAACGGGTATTGTGGTTACTTGTCAAACTGAGCGTTCTCAATTAGGTAACCGTGAAAAAGCTATGAATATGTTACGCACGCGTATTTATGATGCAGCTTATTTAAAACGTATGGAAGAAGTTACCGCCAAACGTAAAACAATGGTTAGCTCCGGAGATCGTTCTGCAAAAATTCGTACGTATAATTATCCTCAAAATAGAATTACAGATCATCGTATAAATGTTACTTTGTATAACCTGACTGATTTTATGAATGGTGATATACAAGGCATGATTGATGCATTACAATTTGCAGAAAATGCTGAGAAAATGAAAGAAGGCGGAATAAGCTAATACATATATAAGTATGTCGGAAGAATTAATCGTAAGCGGAACAACCAAAGAAGAGAAATACGTATCTCTTTTGCCACAATTAAAAGCGTTGGTAGAAGGCGAAGAAGATGTTATTGCAAATTTGGCAAACATAACCGCCGTTATAAAACAAACATTCGGTTTTTTTTGGGTAGGATTTTATTTAGTTAAAAAGAATGAACTGGTACTTGGTCCTTTTCAGGGCACATTAGCTTGCACACGTATTACTTTAGGAAAAGGCGTTTGTGGCACAGCGTGGAAAGACGCTAAAACAATTATTGTAGATGATGTAGATAAATTCCCAGGGCATATTGCTTGCAGTTCAGATTCAAAATCAGAAATTGTAGTACCTATTTTCAATAATCAAAAAGAAGTGGTTGCTGTGCTTGATGTAGATGACGATGTCTATGCAACCTTTGATGGAATAGATAAAATTTATTTAGAAAAATTAGCTTCGTTAATTACCACTTTTATCAGCAAATGATTTTTAAACGCATTTTTTTTATACCGCTTTTAATTTTCATTGTTATTATATGTAACCGTTGCGCGCAGGTTGGGCCGTTAAGTGGCGGTGTAAAAGATAGAACGCCGCCGCAGTTATTATCGGTTTTACCGAAAGATACTTCAACCAATGTTCCAACTAAAAACACAACACTTGTTTTTCAGTTTGATGAAATGGTTGATATAAAAAGCGTGCAAGCAAATATGATCATCAATCCTTTTATGGAAGATAAACCGGATGTACGCTCGAGTGGAAAAAAAATGATCATTCATTTTGATGAAGATTTACTTCCGAATACGACCTATCAAATTCAGTTTGGAAAATCTATTGGCGATGTACATGAAAATAATAAATACAAAAACCTGACCTATTTATTTAGCACAGGTCCAAACATAGATAGCAATACCGTTAGTGGAAAAACAACCTGGGCTACAACTTTGAAACCAGCTAAAGATGTTTCTATAATGCTATATACTAACTTAGATGATACAGCAGCTACCAGAACAAAACCTACTTACGTAGTTAAAACAGATTCTGTTGGTGGGTATTCGCTAGGTGCTATAAAAACAGGCACGTATCAAATTGTTGCTGTTACCGATAAAAATAATAATCATGCTTATGATTTAGGAGAAGGACTTGGCTTTATAAATAAACCTTTAATCATTACCGGAAAAGATAGCGTTAACTTTATAATGAGTACACCTAAAAGCGATAAAAGTTTTATTCGCAAAAAGATTCAACCATTTTGGGGATATAATAAGTATGTGCTGAGCGATACTATGACGGATGCTTTTATTTTATTAATAGAAGATAGCGTAAAAGAAACAGATAGAAGCCCAGATAATGATAAACTTACTTACGAAACGAAACTTGATACACTTGAAGTATATTATAAAGACATATTTGATACCGAATTAAAATTTCTTGTAAAAAGAAACCAAACTGTTTTTGATACTATAACCCTTGAAGTACCAAAAGAAGCGAAGGTAGATAGTACGATAAGCAAACATTCTAAAAAAATAAAAATAAATTCTAATAAAATAGCCTATGGAATTAGCAATGATGATGTGTTTTTTAATTTCTCGATGCCTATTATAAATATAGATTTAGAAAAATGTTCTTTAATACACGATAGTACCATCGAAAAGCCGCAGTTTACTATCGAGAATAAAAACGAAACCAATAATTTAGTAACAACCTACTTGCCCATCTACCAAAAAAGATTGCTGAATAAATTAGTAGAAAACAAAAACTACATGCTTATGTTTTTGCCAAACAGCGTAACTAACTATTGGGGCAAGCAAAATGCAGATACTATTAAAACGAGTTTTAAAACATTTGCTATTGAAGATGTAGGCACGCTTAAAGTTACCTTGGTGTTACCAGATAGTATGTACCATTATGTATTGCAATTATTGAGTTCAAGCAATAATGTAATTACGGAGTATAGTTCGGGTGCTAAGAAAGAAAATAGTATTACGTTTTATAATCTTGCTGCTGCCGATTATTATTTACGATTGATTAACGATATAGATGCCAACAAAAAATTTACACCGGCAAACTTTGCTACACACACACAACCCGAAACTTTATACTTGTATAACAAGCTTATTAAAGTACCTGCGGGATGGGATATAGAGACCGATTGGAACATTCTTGTTCCTGAAAAAATTATAGCAACAGAAAAAAAATAAATATAAAAACATACATGTTTTTTATTTTTCATCTCTTTAGCCAAAAATATTTTTAAGTTTTAAAAAATATTTTTTGCGTGTTATGTCTATCAACTCATTTTGTTTTTTTGTTGCTATGTATGTTGCGTAAAACATATGATGCTTGAAAACACCTGTGTATTCAATATGTTTGAGGTGTATGATGAATTTATGTGTAAAAAATATTTTTAGAATGTATAGCATCATTATACGTAATTAACAATATCAACAAAAAAGTGTTGAAAAATATAATGACGGATTTTACCGATAACCTAAATAATTTACTTACTTCGTATTATAAATCTCAAAAAACAAAAACCATGGCAAA
>JBDTJJ010000451.1:0-5230 GCA_039935895.1 Bacteroidia bacterium
GTTCTAAAACGTTGTGTTTGTCCGAAAACAGCCGAAAAAGGAATAACATTATTTTCTTTTTTAGAATGATTGATCCAAACTCCTTGTATTAAACCCGGAAAAACTTTGCATTTAAATTCGGTATCAAAAACGGGCATTTTAAAAAATAAGGAATCGTTTTTCATTTCACTTTCATCAACCACAATTTTTTCGTCGCCATTAAAAATGGTTAATGTTGGTTGTCCGTCGGCATAAAAAACATTAAAAATAAAAGGTACTTCTAATTGCTTTTTTGCATCAAGCGTTAATACGCCACGCCAAAGCCCTTCGTTTATATGGGTTTGCGCGCTAACCGAGATTGATATAATTAAAAGTAAAGTTATTTTTTTTATCATAAGAGGTGCTTTTTTAGATTTTAAAGGTACAATAAGTCAGTATAAATAAAACAAATTTCGCACCTTTATAGCTTATTATGTCGGCATTTTACCAAATAAAAAAATACATACAATATAGGTTGCGTGCTGGAAACGAGCACGGACTGCACTCGCCATACGTTTATACATTATATACCGAAGTAATTTCTAACAAAAACACCTATTATGCTTTCGAAGAATTAGATAACATACGCAAACAACTTTTGCAAAACAACCAAACTATTGAAGTACTTGATTTAGGTGCGGGTTCTCAAAAAATGAATCGAAACCGAAAAATTTCTGAAATTGCAAAGTATAGTATTGTCTCCAAAAAATACGGCGAACTGTTATTTAGATTGATAAATTATTTTAATCCGGAAACGATTTTAGAGTTGGGCACATCTTTGGGTATTTCATCTTTATACCTATCTAAAGCCGCCCCCAATGCTAAAATTACCAGTATTGAGGGTTGCCCAAATACGTTTTCTTTTGCCAATAAATTAATTGAAAGTACGGGCATAAAAAACATTGAAACCATAAATTCATCATTTGATGATGCTTTTAAAGATAATCTTTTAAATAAAAAATTTGATGTGGTTTATATTGATGGAAATCACACCTACGAGGCGACTATAAACTATTTTAATTTACTGCTAAAAAATGCAAACGAAAATTCGGTTTTAATTTTTGATGATATTTACTGGACTCCACAAATGACAATGGCTTGGGAAGACATTAAAAAACACGCTGCTATTACCATAACTATTGATTTGTACAAGGTTGGTTTAGTTTTTTTTAGAAAAGAAAACAAACAAAAAGAACATTTTTGCCTTAAATATTAGTTCAGGTTTACGCTACTTAAATCGGCAAAATAATCGGGTGTACAAAAGTTTATAGAAACCAGTTTTCCTTTTTCAAAATACAAATCGGCAAAAGCTTCATCAAAACTTAAACGTCTTTCGCCCCAAGGGTGTTGTTCGGTTTCTGTTAACGGAAACGCACTTTTTTTAAACAGCGACTTAATTTCCTCTTCGTTTAATAAAAATAATTTTTCGCCTGATAAAATAGCTTCTTTATTATCAACTTCTACACAATGTAAACCTTTATTTTCGTCATTCTTAAAAAACAATGAAAATCCTTTATCCCAATAGTGATAAACGGTGCTTTTTTCGCCCAAAAGTTCATCCACCAATTCCTCTATTTCGTTGGGCTCGCCAAATAAATTAGTTGCTCTTTGGGCATTATCGCCAAAAAATAAGCCACAAAAGCCTTTTAAAAGATGTATGGTTATATCTTCCATTTTAATACCTTTGCAAACTTATAAATGAAAGGCAGTTTTTTAAAATATACTTTTGCAACATTAGTTTGTGTTTTATTATTTGGCTGCGGTGGTTTTAATAGCGTTTTAAAAAGTTCTGATTACGAGTTTAAATATACAAAAGCTGTTGAATATTACAACAAAACAAACTATACATCGGCACAAACATTATTTGAAGAGCTAATACCCGTTTTTAAAGGAACGGATAGGGCAGAGCAGGTTTATTATTATTACACTTATTGCCATTATTATTTAACAGATTATGCACTTGCTGGATTTCACTTTAGAACCTTTGTGAGAACATTTCCTCAAAGTGAACACGCCGAAGAATGTGCCTATATGAATGCCTATTGCTACTGCTTAAGCTCGCCAAAGTATAGTTTAGATCAAAGTGATACCAAAAACGCCATTCAGGAAATGCAAAATTTTTTAAACGAATATCCTGAAAGTAAGCGAGTAGATACCTGTAATATTTTAATGGACGGCTTACGCGCTAAGCTTGAAAAAAAGGCATATGAAATTACAAAAGCCTACTTTTTTAGAGATGATTGGAAGGCATCTGCGCCAGCTTGTGAGAATTTTATTAAGGATTTTGCTGAATCTCCTCATAATGATGAGATGCTTTTAATGATTATTCAGTCGTACTATTTATTGGCCAAAAACAGCATAGAATCTAAAAAATACGATCGTATAGAAAAAGCTATTGTTAATTACTTAAAATTCGTAGATTTGTACCCCAATAGTAAATTTTTGGCAGAAGCCGAATCGGCCTATAAGGATTGTGAGAGAATAAAACAAGAACACTTAAAACTAATTAGAAATGGATTTTAAAACAGTAAAAGCAGACCCAACTACCGTTACACGCGATATTCGTCAGTTTGATGAAAAAACAGGTAACATATACGAAGCAGTTACAATTATTAGTCGTCGTGCAAACCAAATTGCGTTGCAAATGCGCGAAGAATTACACGAAAAATTAGAAGAGTTTAGCTCTCATTCTGATAATTTGGAAGAAATTTTTGAAAACCGCGAGCAAATTGAGGTTTCTAAATTTTACGAAAAATTGCCAAAACCAACATTAATTGCTATTCAAGAATTTTTGGATGAAAAAATTCATTATCGCAAACCAACAGAAGAAAAAGGACAATAAAATTTAATTTGTACGTTATTAAAGGCAGTAGGCACATAGCACGCTGCCTTTTCTTTTTATGCTAAACGGAAAAAAAATACTTTTAGGTGTAACCGCCGGCATAGCAGCTTACAAAGCCGCTACCTTGGTGCGCTTATTAGTTAAAAAGGGTGCTGAGGTAAAGGTTATTATGACGCCCGATGCGCAAACCTTTGTAAGCCAGCAAACACTTTCTGTACTATCAAAAAATAAAGTAGAGGTGGGTTTTTTTACACCCGAAAAAGTGTGGAATAACCACGTGCATTTAGCCCTTTGGGCAGATGCCTTTGTAATTGCGCCATGCACGGCCAACACCTTGGCAAAAATGGCTAACGGCTTATGCGATAATTTATTACTGGTAACCTATCTTTCGGCAAGATGCAAAGTGTATGTGGCTCCAGCTATGGATGTAGATATGTATCATCATCCGACATCGCAAAATAATATTTCAAAAATTGCTTCTTATGGAAATTTAATTATTCCACCCGAAAATGGCGAATTAGCCAGTGGTTTAGTGGGCGAAGGAAGAATGGCTGAACCAGAAAATATAGTTGCATTTTTAGAAAAAGAATTTGAAACATTCGGTTCTCTTAAAGGAAAAAAAATTTTAATAAGTGCTGGTCCAACCTACGAAGAAATAGATCCGGTGCGTTTTATAGGCAACCGTTCTAGCGGAAAAATGGGTATTGCTTTGGCAAATGTTTTTGCAAATGAAGGTGCTGAGGTTACTCTGGTTTTAGGGCCAACACATTTATCGCCAAATAATACCGTAAAATGTATTAGAGTTGAATCTGCGAAACAAATGTTTGATCATTGCACAGATCTATTTAAGACGTCGGATATTGCCATTATGTCAGCAGCGGTAGCCGATTATAAAGTGGCCGAATACAGCACACAAAAAATTAAAAAGAAAGAAGAAAATTTTCAGTTAAATCTTACCAAAACCCTTGATATTTTAGCCGAATTAGGCAAACAAAAAAAGCAGCAATGTTTAGTTGGTTTTGCGCTTGAAACCGAAAATGTAATTGATTACGCTACCAAAAAAATTAAAGCTAAAAACTTAGATTTTATTGTAGCAAACTCTTTGCAGGATAGTGGTGCTGGTTTTGCAACAGATACCAACAAAATCACAATAATTGATAAAAACGATAAAGTAACCAACTTCGATTTAAAAACTAAAGAAGAAGTTGCCAAAGATATTCTTAATTTTACGTTGAATTATTTAAAGAAATAAGGTGAATAAATTCATTAAGCATATTTTTATTGCGTGCTTGCTTTTAGCAACTAAAACTACGTTTGCGCAAGAATTAAATTGCCAGGTTTTAGTTACATCGGCTCAATTATCGGGTGCAGATAACCTAAAAGTTTTTGCGGCTATGCAGGTTCAGGTAAACGATTTTATGAATAACTATCGTTTTACAAAAGATAAATTTGAGGTCAACGAAAAGATAGATTGCGAAGTTACCATCAACGTATCTACTGATTTAGGAAGTGGTGCTTACCAAGGTACTATTCAGGTGTTGTCTCGCCGACCGATATTTAAAGCAGGTATTAACTCTACGCTTTTAGATATGCAGGATAAACAGTTTCAGTTTACTTACAACATGGGTCAATCTATGATTTTTAGCCTCCAGTCATTCGATTCAAACCTTACTTCTGTCTTGGCTTATTACGCCTATGTAATTATAGCAACCGATTATGATAGTTTTTCATTATTGGGTGGGACTGAATTTTGGAAAAATGCACAAACCATTACAAACAATGCACAAAGTGCTACCGAGCCTGGATGGCTATATGCAGATAATGGGTTAAAAAACAGGTATATCTATATTGATAATTTAATGAACCCATTGTTTCAGCCACTAAGAGAAACCATGTACAACTATCACCGTAAAGGAATGGATATGATGTACGATAACTTAGATGGCGCTCGTGCAGCGGTTTTTCAAGCACTAAGCAACATTAATGAAGTATCTAAAAGTCGTCCGGGTTCATACAACGTACAAACTTTTTTTGAAGCAAAAAATCAGGAAATAGTGCAAATATTTCAAAGCTCTACAAATACCGACGAAAAAAATCAATTAATTACACTTTTGGGTAATATAGATGCGGCAAACACCACTATTTACTCTAAAATAATTTCGCCATAACGCCATTTTGGCAATTAGTAGTTTGTGGCATAGTTTTTCACATTAGTTAAACATAATTTTTTATGATGAACGATCTATTTAACGATATACGACTTAATAATATAAACGATGAGGATGCCGAGTTCATTCCGTTGTTATCGCAGGAAGACGAAGACCAAATGAACAATGAAAAACTTCCTGAATCTGTTTTTATACTTCCCTT
>JBDTJJ010000452.1:0-3584 GCA_039935895.1 Bacteroidia bacterium
AAACACGATGGCGCAAAAGTCTTTTCTTCCCAATAATTGGCTGAATAATTTCTATGCTCGGCATCCAATAACTTTTGTTCAACATGATTATAATCTGCAGAAGCAATAACCACATCTGTTTCAAAAACCCCTAAAGAAGTCTTTATAGAAGTAGCTTTTCCGTTGGTAATATTTATTTTTTCGACAGTGCAATTGGTCTGAAAGGTAACGCCCAAATCGATAGCCAGTTTTTCAATACCAGCAACAACTTCATACATGCCGCCCATTGTATACCACGTGCCTTTTGTTAATGCGGCATAATTCATTAAACTATATAGGGCTGGAATTTGCTTGGGCATAGCGCCTAAAAATAAAACCGGAAATTCCATTAAAGCAATTAAGCGCTCGTCCTTAAAAAAACTGCGTACATAACTTTTAACCGATTTAAATATATGCGATTTTAATGCGCCGCTTATTACCTCATAATTGGCAAACTCCATCCACGATAAAGCGGGTTTGTAAACCAATTGTTCCATACCCACTTTGTATTTTAATTCGCCTTCAGCTAAAAACTTTTTAAGTTTAGCGGCACTTCCTTTTTCAATGTTTTCAAATAAATCAAAAATATCTTCCAACTTTGCGGGTACTTTAAATGTTTCAGCTTCGCTAAAAAAGAGTTGAAAACTTGGGTTGAGTTGTACTAAATTATAGTAATCAGCAGGCGTTTTGTCAAAATTTTTAAAGAATTTCTCAAATACATCAGGCATCCAATACCAGCTTGGCCCCATATCAAACATAAAACCGTCTTCTCTATAAAAGCGACTGCGCCCACCAATTACAGCGTTCTTTTCATAAACAGTAACCTCATGGCCTTGTTTAGCCGCAAAGCACGCAGCCGATAAGCCCGAAAAACCACTTCCTATAATAGAAACTTTAGCCATTTAATTTGATAACCTTGGAGGCAAATGTAGATAGAAATTAGTTTATGTTAACTGGAATAATTTTTGCTTGTAACCTTTTGAAGGTTCAAACACTCTAATATATATAAACCAATAAAAACTAAAAATCATGCTTTATTTATCAATTGTTTTGTTTGCCCTTGCGGCCGTATTAGGATTAACTATTTTAATAAAATGGTTGTCAGATAAAAACGCTTCTCGCGGTGTTATATATTCTCACGGCATTGTAGCGGCTACAGCCCTTGTAATTTTAATTGTATATGCGTTTCAGCATCCCGAAAGTTTTCCTAAAGCAAGTATTGTGCTTTATGTAACAGCAGCACTTGCTGGCATTTATATGTTTATTGGTACCTTAAAAAACAAACCTAACCCAATTGCTTTGGCATTTGTACATGCTTTAGTTGCAATAGCGGCCACCGTAACTTTGTTGGTATTTGTTTTTGCTTAATTATAATTAAATTAGAATGTAAATTTTCTTTTTAAATTAAATTGCTATATATATTTGTTAGCATAATTACATAAGTGGCAAACTTTTTATAGCTTCATTACGTAAATTTGTATAGGTCCATTGATAAGAACACCTTAAAATTATTGAGATTACCGTTCTCGTTTTTTTTAATGCCTTTGTTTTTATTCGCGCTTAGTCAGGCAGAAAACATTGTATTTTGTAAAGCAATCATTTCATTTTTAATCATACATTTTTTAGTTTATCCGGCCAGCAATGGCTACAACAGTTATATTGATAGAGATGAGAGCCCTATTGGCGGATTAGAAAAACCACCCATGCCGACTAAAAAATTATTTCATTTGACTTTAGCCATGGATTTTTTGGCGATTGTGTTATCATTTATTTGTATTAATTACCTGTTTGCTATTTGTATTGTATGTTACATTTTGGCATCTCGCGCTTATAGCTCCAAACAAATACGCGTAAAGAAATACCCTTTTTGGGGATTTGCTTTGGTTATCTTTTTTCAAGGGGCTTTCACCTATTACATGGCTTATTTAGGCATTACAGGTTCTTTATTAGTGTTAGATAAGCCGCATCTGTTTCTGCTACTGGGCTGCTCGTTTCAAATTGCGGGCGCTTATCCATTAACGCAGGTTTATCAGCATAAGCAAGATTTAGCAGATGGAGTGGTTACATTGAGTTATAAGCTTGGGTACATGGGCACATTTGTTTTTACAGCTTGTATGTTTTTTATTTGTAACGTTTTTTATTTTTTATACGCTAATAGTATAAACAGAGATATGAATTTTTATGTTATTCAACTATTTTTCCTTCCAATAGTTGCTTATTTTGCTTATTGGTTTTATATGGTTTATAAAGATTATAGTAATGCAAATTTTAAAAACACCATGCGTATGAATAGCGTTGCAGCTGTTTGTATGAACACATGTTTTATTACATTATATTTTTTAAACAGATAATAAGTGAGTTATATAGTCGCCATAGAAACTGCAGTCCCGAAGCATTGCCACACGAAAAAAGATTTTGCTAATTTTTTTTCGAATGCAACAGAAGATGCTTCGGTAAAAAGAAAAATTAAAATCATTTCAGATAAAACGACTATTGAAAAAAGGTATTCTGTTTTAAAAGATTATAGTTTAGATGCTAGTGAATTTGAATTTTACGAGAAAGATAAAAATCTATCACCGGAACCATCTCTTACAAAAAGAATGGCTGTTTATAAGGAAGAAGCCATTAAACTATCTATAGAGACCGTAAAAAAAATTAAAAATATTGATGAGATAAAAAGTTCTATCACGCATTTAATTACAGTTACTTGCACCGGTTTATTCGCACCGGGTTTAGATATTGAACTTATTAGAAGTTTAAATTTAAAACCAAATATAGAAAGAAGCAGCGTTAATTTTATGGGCTGCAACGCTGCTATTTTAGCGTTGAAAAATGCAGATACAATTTGTAAAAGTAATGCTCATGCAAAGGTTTTAATTGTGTGTACTGAATTATGTACACTTCATTTTCAAAAAAGATTTAATGACGATTATTTACTTTCTAACTTATTATTTGCTGATGGTTGCGCCGCAGTTTTAGTTACGGCACAACTAACTAATATGGTTGATGATAAATTGCTGAAGATAAATTCGTTCAACTCGCTTATACTTCACAATGGATATAATGATATGGCGTGGCAATTATCTGAAACCGGTTTTTTGATGAATCTTACTTCGTATGTTTCTACGCTGATTAAAGAAAACATAAAATTGATGTTAGATTCTCTGGCTATTAATCCAACTGAAATTGATTATTGGGCCATACATCCGGGAGGAAAAAAAATTATAGATGATTTTTTTGAAACCTTGCAAGTAGATAAATCAAAAGCAGCAGAATCTTATGATGTGTTGAAGAATTATGGAAATATGTCATCGCCAACGGTGCTGTTTGTTTTAAAAAAAGTCATAGAAAAGCCTACATCACATAAAAAAGGCGAGACTATTTTTTCGGCTGCTTTTGGACCTGGTTTAAGTATCGAAACTATGCAATTAACTTATGCTTAATCATCGTAGTCAGTTAAAAGAATTATTAGATGCGGATGATATTCCTAAAGAAGATTTATTTCAAAATTTAAAAGAACTCAATACCATAAATACCTTGTTGGGTGGTTATAACATTACGTTTTC
>JBDTJJ010000453.1:0-8261 GCA_039935895.1 Bacteroidia bacterium
TTGTAACTTTTTTTGCAATGTCTGACATTTGTTAGTTTTTAAAATTCGTTGCAAAGATATATTAATCGGCAAATAAACAAAAAACTAAATGTAAAGTTATTTTTTAGCATTTTTTGGCGGTTGTTAAGGCAAACTTGTTAATTACTTTGCCAAACCCTTATTTTTAGTGAAAAATGTTGGTTTATTTTTAGCTGATTAATAAAAACTAGTTATGTCTGATATTGCTCATTTTTTTTCGCCCATAAATTTTTTGCCCGAAAACACCCACGAAGAGTGCTTTGCGCAACGTTTTACCATCCACTCTACCAGTTTCCCCGATTTAGAAAATATTGATTTAGCCATTGTTGGCGTTTGCGAAGACAGATTAGCCATTTCAAATAAAGGTTCGGCCAGTGCACCTAATGAAGTCCGCAAGCATTTATACAAGCTTTTTGCAGGTAGTTTTGCGCCTCGCGTGGCCGATTTAGGTAACATTATGCCTGGGCACACCGAAAGTGATACTTTTTACGCTCTTTCTGAAACGGTTGAATTTTTAGTAAAACAAAACATTGTCCCAATAATTATTGGCGGCTCGCAAGATTTGACTTTCGCTCAATTTAGAGGCTATGAAAGACTTGAACAGACTATAAATATTGTGAGCATTGATGCTACGTTTGATATCGGTTCAGCCGAAAGCGAACTAAACAACAAAACTTTTTTAGGGAAAATTATTTTACAGCAACCAAATTACCTTTTTAATTACAGCAACATTGGCTACCAAACTTATTTAGTGCCGCAAACCAGCATCAGCATGATGAATAAGCTGTATTTTGATGCATATCGTTTGGGACAAATACGTGATATGATTGCCGAAGCAGAGCCAATTATTCGTCATGCGGATATGCTTAGTTTTGATATGAACGCCTTAAAACATAGCGATGCGCCTGCCAATGAAGATGCACAACCAAACGGTTTTTATGCCGAAGAAGCCTGCCAAATGATGCGTTACGCGGGCATGAATGATAAACTGACTTCGGTTGGTATTTACGAAATTAATCCTGCGTTTGATTTGCAAGAAAAAACGGCTTCGCTTGCCGCGCAAATGATTTGGTGTTTTATGGACGGATTTTATAATCGTAAAAAAGATTTTCCAAGCAGAAACAGTCCTGATTATATGCGTTTTCACGTGTTTTTACAAGAAAATAAATATGAAATAAATTTTTACAAAAGCAATAAAAGCGATCGTTGGTGGATGGAAGTGCCTTACCCGCCCGATAAAAATTTAAAGTTTGAAAGGCATACTTTAATTCCGTGTTCGTATAAAGATTATGAAATTGCCTGCAAAGATGAGATACCAGATCGTTGGTGGCAGACCTATCAGAAATTGTATTAAGTTTTATTTTGTAAATTGGGGGCATGAAAAAAATTCTTTTAGCAACTTTTTTGGTGGTGTTTTTTTTCTCTTGTAAAAAAGATGCGCAAGTAAAAACCACCACAAATCATTCAGCAGGCAAATCAATTATTAACGGTAAAGCACAAAAAGGGCCGTTTTCAATAGGCACTTCAATCACTGTTTATGAATTAGACAGTAGTTATGCTCAGACAGGTAAATCATTTTTTACACAGATAACCGATAACAGTGGTTCGTTTAAATTAAATAATGCTGAATTATCGGCAGAATATGTGCAATTGCGAGCTGATGGTTTTTATTATAATGAGGTTTGTGGAAACAATTCTATTTCTCAAATTTCTTTAAATTGTATTTCTCATGTATCAGATGCAACATCACTCAACATAAATTTATTAACTCATTTAGAATGTGCGCGTGTAAATTACCTATTAGCAAACGGACACTCTTTTGATGCTGCAAAAAATCAAGCGCAGCAAGAAATACTATCTATTTTTAATATTACATTAGATAGTATCTCTCATTCAGAGTATTTAGATATTTCTAAAGCAGGTGATGGAAATGCAATCTTATTAGCTGTTTCATCTATTTTACAAGGATTTAGAACAGAAGCACAACTTACTGCAATTTTAACTCAAATAAGTAGCGACATTCAAACTGACGGTATATTGAACGATAACAGCATTAAATCATCGCTTATAAGCCACGCAGCTTTGTTAGATACAGTTGCTATTCGAAACAATCTAAGTGGTTTTTATTTAAACAATAGCATTAGTGCAACTATCCCTAATTTTGAAAAATATATTCGCCAATTTATTACTGCGAGTAATTACACAAAAATATCTTTGATGACTTTCCCTTCTTGGGGTCTGTACGGTCAAAATTTGTTACCATTAAGCCAAATAACTTTTCCTGCTGGAGGGTATAGCTTTGCAGGGCAAATACCTAAATGCTCTCAATTAAAAATAAGAATGCTCCTTGTTTCAGGAAGCGTTTGGTGGAGTACACCAACCAACTCTCATAATGTATCTCTTTCAACTAATCCCCCTAACAACAACGACGAATTTTTTACAATTATTGATCCAAGCCAAGATTTTGACTATCAACTGTCAATGTTTCCGGGGGTTATATTAATTGAATATTATGAAACTAATTCAAACATTCCAACGTATTCAAAAACCATAACTGTAAATTAGTGAACATTCTTTACGTTTTTATTGGAGGAGGAATTGGAAGTGTTTTACGCTTTGCATTTTCCATATTATTTACCCGTTGGCAACTGGCAGGTTTGGCTTGGGCAACGCTTTGCGCTAATATGTTGGCTTGCATAGTATTTGCTTTAGCCTGGGTTTATTTTATTGAAAAAGAAAGTTTTATGACGGTTTATCGTCCGCTAATATTAATTGGTTTTTGTGGCGGTTTATCAACCTTTTCTACCTTTAGTTTTGAAACTTTTGAACTCCTTAAGCGTGGCGATTATGGCTTTGCTGCACTAACTATTGCATTAAACTTACTTTTATGCTTAGTTGTTTTTGCCATCTTTGCAAAAAATACTAATTAAAAAATTCGCTACGAATTATGCAGATAAATAATCGGTGCTATCTGCGTAATCTGCGGCAAAAAACTTAAACATGACGCACATTCTTTGCATAGAAACTTCTACTACCGTTTGCTCGGTTTGCGTTACCGCCGATGATACAGTTTTGGCTCAAAAGGAAATAAACAATGGTTTTTCTCATGCCGAAAATTTGCACGTTTTTATCGAAGAAATTTTAAAAGAAGCTAATTTATCTATCAAACAAATTAATGCAGTTGCGGTAAGTAAAGGTCCGGGTAGTTACACAGGTCTGCGCATTGGCGTTAGCACAGCAAAAGGCTTGTGTTATGCGCTGCAAATCCCACTAATAAGTATTGATACTTTGCAAAGTATGGCATACCATGTACAGCGTACAATGTACAATGTACAATGCCTGTATTGCCCCATGTTAGATGCACGACGCATGGAAGTTTACTGTGCTGTTTACGATGCTAATCTCGAAACTATAACCCCCGTTAATGCGTTAATTTTAGATGAAAAATCTATCGAAATATTTAATGTAACCAAACCCATTTATTTTTTTGGCGATGGAATGCCCAAGGCAAAACAGCTTTTGCAGGAAATGAAAAATAGTTTTTTTATAGAAAATGTTTTTCCTTCGGCAGAAAATATGGCAATGCTTTCGTTTACCAAATTCAAACAAAATATATTTGAAGACGTGGCTTATTTTGAACCTTTTTATTTGAAGGAATTTTTTACCAACCAAAAGCCTTAAAAAAGGTTAATTCTGTTTTTTTTGTTAATTTCCTTTTGCCGTTCATCATAATTAAACACCTTTTATACTCTATTTTTAGCTTTCAAACCAATTGACTTGTATTGGCTAAAAAGCACTATACTTTACGTGTTCAACTTAAATTACACGGCATGAACAACACATCTATTTTAAAAAGCTTAGCCTTGGCAGGTGTTTTAGCCATTGGCAGTCAGCAGATAAATGCGCAAGAACAAGTTCGTTTAGCGGGTGCTAAAGTAGTATCGTATCAACGCGATACCAAATTGCCAAACTTTATTAGGTTTAGCGATGAGCAAAATATCACATCCGAAAATTTTGTTGATTGGGCTATATATGCGTTCAATTTACCAAGCACATCAACGTTAAAGCCTTATAGCGTTGAAAAAGACGAATTAGGTTTTACACATACACGTTATAAAGAGTACGCCAACGGCTTTCCGGTAGAAGGCAGCATGGTTATTACGCATAGTAAAAATGGTAAAATAAAAACCGTAAACGGAGATTATTATCAAACATTAAACTCTTCGTATTCAGCATCTTTATCAGAAGCAAATGCTTTGCAATACGCTTTAAAAAAAGTGAACGCACAAAAATACATGTGGGAAAACACAGCTTTTGAGCAACAAGAAAGAGAAAACACCAACAACCCAAATTTTACCTTTAAACCAAAAGGAGAATTAGTTGTTATACACAAACGCGGCGCAGATTACACGGCTTCTAACATTAGATTGGCTTATAAATTTAATATTTATGCCGAAGTGCCTTTGTATCGTGCAGATGTTTATGTAGATGCAAACAGCGGCGAAGTAATAAGTGAGCACAATTTAATTTGTACTGTTAACGCGGTTGGAACAGCTGTTACTAAATTTAGCGGCACGGTTGCTATGACTTCAGATAACACAGGTACAAATGCGTATCGTTTAAGAGAAACCGGACGCGGAAATGGTATCAATACTTATAACATGAGTAATGGAACCACCTATTCACAAACCGATTTTACAAACACATCAAGCGCTTGGAACGTTACGGGCACTAACCAAGCTGCAAGCGATGCACATTGGGGTGCTGAAATGACTTATGATTATTATAAAAATATTCACAACCGTAATAGTATTGACGGTAGCGGCTATGCGCTTAACAGCTATATGCATTACAGCAGTAATTATGTAAATGCTTTTTGGGATGGTCAAAAAATGACTTACGGTGACGGACAGGTTAGTCAAGGGTTTTTAATTATGACGGCTTTAGATGTTTGTGGGCATGAAATATCACACGGGTTAACTTCATTTACTTCTCAATTAGGCGGAAGTGGCGCAGATGAATGCGATGCACTTAACGAAGGAAACTCTGATATTTTTGGAACAACTATTGAGTGGTATGCTCGTCCAACACAACACGATTGGATAATGGGTTCTGATATTACCTGTAACTCTTCGGGCGTGCAAGATCATGTTGGTATTAGAGATATGAGCAACCCCAACGCGTTTCAACAACCAGATACCTACTTAGGTACTAATTGGGATACACAGGGCGAACCACATAATAATAATGGTCCGTTTATTTTTTGGTACTATTTATTATGCCAGGGCGGCACCGGCACAAACGATTTAGGGAATGCTTATAACGTTGCCGGTATAACCATGGATGAAGCTAAATTTATTGCCTTTAGAGGGAATACAGTTTATTTTACATCAAGCACTACTTATAACGATGCAAGAACTTATATGTTAGAAGCCGCAACCGATTTGTATGGTGCCTGCTCTCAAGAGTTAGCAGCTACTACTAACGCATGGTATGCAGTTGGCGTAGGCGCGGCAGCAACAAACGGAGTTCCTACAGCAGCTTTTGCCGCAAATATTACAGCATCTTGTTCAACTCCATTAGCGGTTCAATTTGCAAATGGTTCTAACGGTGCAACTTCTTACACCTGGAATTTTGGTGATGGATCTACCAGCACAGCAACTGCTCCGGCGCATACTTATACGGCAGCGGGTATCTATCCTGTAAAATTAGTGGCTACAGGCACTTGCTCTGCTAATAGCAAAGATTCTGTTTTAAAAACAAGTTATATAACCGTAAACGGACCACCAACTGTTACAACTAACACAGTAGCTTGTGGGCCACAGGCGTTTACACTACATGCAAATGCGGTAGGTACTGTAACCTGGCATGATGCAACAGGAGCAACGGTTGGTACAGGTGCAACTTATACAACACCTACGCTTACTTCAACAACAACTTATTCGGCAACCAGTAGTGTTATAACTGCCGGTACAACTTTTGTGGCAGGGGCGCCGGCAGCAAATACTACTTTAGGCGCAGGCGCTTATTTAAATTATACACACTATCTAATATTTAATGCAACAAGCGCATTTACCTTAAAATCGGTTGATGTTTATAAGGACGCTGCTAATACCTGTCAGCCTACTATTCAATTGCTGGATAATACTGGAGCTGTAATATCTACATTAAGCACAACGCTAACTACATCAGGATTAAATACCGTGTTGTTAAACTGGCACGTTCCGGTTAGTACAGGATATCGTTTAGTGGCAAATGGCGTAAACATTAATTTGTACCGTAACAGCGCAGGTGCAACTTATCCAATAGCGGTTAGCACGGTTGCTTCTATTACCGGGACAGATGTAAGCTCAACAAACCCAGCTTATTATTATTATTTTTATAACTGGAAAGTTGCTGCAGATGCACCTTGCTATAGTACCGCAAGTGTTATTACAACCAGTATTACTACTTGTACCACAACGGGTATTACGGCAAATAGCGCGCAATCGTCAGGTGTATTTATTTATCCAAACCCGGCTCACAACAACATTTCGGTTAATGTGGGCGAGAATACAACTTCTGTATCGGTAGTAGATGTTATTGGACAAACTATTATTGGGGAGCAAAAAATAACTAACGGGCAACAAACGCAAACTTTAGATATTACAAATTTGGCAGATGGTATTTACTTTATGAAAGTAAACTCAACCGATAATCAAACTAAAGTAATTAGGTTTATTAAGAATTAATTACTTTTTAAATAAAAAAATAAAAACGCTGTACAGAAATGTATGCCGTTTTTTTGTTTTAATCTTATATTATTTGTTTTTTGTAATATCTTTTTTTAAACCAAAAAGCAAGCTTAACTAATGCAATCAGAGCCGGCACTTCTACCAAAGGCCCAACAACGCCTGCAAATGCTTCTCCACTGTTAATGCCAAAAACACCAATAGAAACTGCAATGGCTAATTCAAAATTATTTCCGGTAGCAGTAAATGACAATGCTGCATTAGTTGAATAATCGGCACCAAGTTTTTTAGCGATTAAAAATGTTATAACAAACATAACCGCAAAATAAATAACTAAAGGGATGGCAATTTTAACCACATCAAATGGAATTTTTACAATTAACTCCCCCTTTAAACTAAACATAATAATAATGGTAAACAGAAGCGCCACCAATGTTATTGGTGAAATAAACGGAATAAATTTTTGTTGATACCATTCTTCTCCTTTTAATTTTATAAGTGTATATTGGCTAACTATTCCTGCAAAAAAAGGGATGCCTAAATAGATAAATACACTTTCTGCTATTTGAGACATGCTAATAGAAATGTCTAAACCTTTCATGCCAAAAAAAACCGGAACTTTAGTTAAATAAAAGTAAGAATAGCTTGAATACAATAAAACTTGCAAAATACTATTTAAGCCTACCAAACCCGCAATATATTCTCTATTACCTTCTGCTAATTCATTCCAAACAATAACCATAGCAATACATGGCGCAATGCCAATTAAAATTATGCCCGTCATATATTCCGGATAATCTCTCAAGAAAATATAGGAAAGTATAAACATAAAAAATGGTGCAATTATCCATGTAATAATTATTGACATGAAAACTAATTTTAGATTTTTAAATATCTGAGGAATTTTTTCGTACCTAACTTTTGCTAATGGCGGATACATCATTAGTATTAATCCTATAGCTAATGGAATATTAGTTGTTCCACTTGACATAGAGTTGATAAAGGTAGCTGTTGCAGGAATAAAATAGCCTAAACTTACACCAACAATCATGGCTAAAAAAATCCAAACGGTTAGGTATCTATCTAAAAAACCTAATTTTTTTCTGTTTACTACAGGTGCGCAATTTGTATTAGACATGTTAAATTATTTAATTACAGAAAAAACGTAAAAGGTTTCTAAAGCTATTTGCTTGCAACATTCGTCATACTTAATTTCTTGAAGTGCTGTATTGTCAAACTCTTTTGGATCATTATACGTTGTACCAATTCTTAATTCTACTCCTGGAATAAAAGGACAATTTTCTTCTGCATCGCTGCAAGTCATTATTGCAGCAAATTCTTTCTGTGGATTTTTTTCGTGATTATAAACCTTAGAAAAACAAACGATAGGCTTTTCATTTTCATCATAAAATAAATTATAGCTAGCGTTTTTATCTTCGTTAATTGGTTTAATATCGAAGCCAATTTTTTTTAATGCATTAATAGCATTGATATTAAATGCAGTTGCTTCCG
>JBDTJJ010000454.1:0-5457 GCA_039935895.1 Bacteroidia bacterium
CATACACACCATCTAATGTGGCCACATATAAATAATTTGTTGAAGAAACTTTTACATCAAGTACAGCGCGAGTTGGAAGATTGAAAGTGCTTGTAATGTCTGTAATTGTTTTTCCATCATACATAAACAACCCACCTAAAAAAGAGGCTATATATAAATTTCCTTTGCCATCTTCGCACATACTAGATAGCTGAAAACCCGCAGCATTTTTAGGTAAGGGGAGATTATATGTTTTTATTTTTGAATTTGGATACGCATAAATATTTTCAATACAAACTACTTGATTATTTAATCCTGCCCATAAATTACTTTGTTTATCGAGAAATAAAAAATGAATTAAATTATTTGCCAGAAAATTTGTTGAAATTATTTTATCGTTTAATTCATAGCTCAAACCCTTGTCTGTAGCCATCCACAAACGATTTAAACTATCAACCGCCAGTGCCGCCGTATAATTATCTTCTAAATTATTTTTTGTGCTAAAACTTCTAAATTGCTTGTTATCGTATTTGTAAATACCTCCGCCAGCAGTAGCAAACCAAAGTTTATTTTTTTTATCAGTTACAATTGTTTGTATAAAACTGTTGTTTAACCCATCATTTGCATTGTAATAAACAAAGCCTTCATCTCTAAATTTAATAAGGCCGTTGTTTGTTCCAATCCAAACATTTTGTTCATAATCTACCGTAATACAAGAAATATTGTTGGCCGCAGTCTCTTTAGAAATTTGATAAGTGGTAGCCAATCCATTAAAATATTTTATAAGACCAGTATTTGTACCAATCCACAAAACGTTTTTTTCATCGGCATACAGACAAGTAATATTATTTTTAACTGAAGTTGGAATAGCTTGTTTAATATTGTTTTGCAAATCATAGTTATTGATATAATATAAACCTTTGTTAGTCCCAATCCAAAGCGTAGCATTTTTATCGGTTTCAAAAAAAGTAATTACAGTATCTGAGTTTGGCAAAAATTCGCAAACCGTTTGCACTTTATCTTTAGCTACTATAACTATTTTTTTTATGGTAGAAATTACATAATCTTTATACGTGCTTTTTACTTTGGTGACATCTACATTCTTAAATCTAGTATCATTTTTTATTTTTTGATGGTAGAGGTAACACAATCCGTCACGAGTAGCAATAGCTGTTTCAGCACCTTTTGCGTCTATAGAGTTTATGTAGTTATCTGGCAAGCCATCTTGTGTGGTATAGTTTGTAAATTTTTTCCCATTAAAAACACTTAAACCATTTAATGTGCCAATAATAAGATTTTTAGAAGAATCTTGTGTGATAGATTTAACCCAATAATGCACCAAGCCTTTACGCGGACCATAGTTAGAAAAATTTATTCCGTTAAAACTACTTAATCCACCATAACCACCCGTCCATAAATAACCTTTATCATCCTGAAAAATATTGTAAATCTGTATATAAGGCAAGCCATCTTCAACGGTATAATTTTTAAAATTAAACGATTGTGATTTTATTTTATGAAAGAGAAATAGCGATAAAAAGGTACAAAAAAATATTTTTTTAAAAATCATCATTTAACTCAAATATATAATAATTATGAAGGTATGGTTTTGTTTGTTATATTGCGATACTAACCGGAAATAAAATTTTATAAATATGAAAAAAATAATTGCAAACAGCATTTTGCTTAGTTTAAGCATTTTATTAATGACTTCCTGCGGTGGAAACGGCAATGAAAACGAACGAAAAGATGAATTAAAAGACAGTACGGCTGTTGCAGAAACCGTTAAAACGGTTGACGAAAATAGCGACGAAAAATCTTATACCTTGCCATCACCTATGCAAATTGCAACCATTTTAAAAAAATCTGGGCTTAAATATTATGGTGGGTTAACTAATCCAATTGAAAATAGTAGTAAATACCGCACCGGCAAAACTATTTCTAAAACTTTAGGTATGGGTACTTATTTAGCCGATTTATCGTATTGCATTTTAAATAAACAAACGCAGGAGACTAAAAACTATTTTAAAACTTGCACGCAACTTGCCGAAACTATTGGTTTAGCAAAAGCCTTCCAAACCAAAGGCGTTCCTTCGCGTATGGAAAAAAACATAGGTAACCAAGATTCGGTATTTAAAATGTTATCCGAAATTCAAATTGAAACAGATAATTTACTAGAAGAGAATCAGCAAAATTATATTTCAGTAATTGTATTTACGGGTGCATGGGTTGAAACCATGTACATTGGTACACAGGTTTATTCGAAAGAAAAAAATTCCAACGTAGTTAGCAACCTTGTTGAACAAATGGGCGTTGCAGAAAATATTATAAAAGCTTTGCAAGCAACTGCCTCCAAAGATGTTGATGTAACAGGCCTTTTACAAGATATGAATGCTTTAAACGATATGTATAATAATTTTAAATCAGTAAAAGAAATTAAAGCAACTGATCCGGATATTATTGACCCTTCTAAACTTACTATTAGCGCAGAAGAGCTGCAAAGTTTCTCTAAAAAAATTGAAGAAATACGTACACGCATTATTCAAGGATAAATAGGTAACAATTAAAACTAAACTATGAAAAAGTTAATATCCATAAAAACTATAAAATTAATTTCTTTTTTAACCTTGCTTTTAATATCGCTTGCTTTTAAGCAAAGCAAAGAAGCATCTTGCGACCCAAAAACATTAAAAGAAAGGGCTCAGAAAGAATTAGATCCATTTACCTATGATATGTCTAAACTTACTCATATAGCATACAGATCAAAATCTACGTTTAAAGAAATTGAAGCGCCACTTTTTATCGGAGAAAAATACAGGTTAGTTTTTAATACTGAAGCCCTGCCAAAACAAATAATTGTTAGTGTTTATAATCGTGATAAAGAATCGAGTAAACGTAAACTTTTATTTACAACAAAAGGTGCGCCAGCCGATAAAAAGTTTTTTACGTTTGACATATCTTTTGCACGTAAAACTTTTATCGATTATGAAATACCTGCAGATTCAACATCTGGTGGTGGATGTATCGTTTTTATGCTTGGTTATAAAGTTGGTAAGTAAACCTTCATTTTATAATCTAAGATTTGGTTTTGTCTTTTAAATACATTTTATGAGAGAACACTAATTAGTTTAATACGTTTTTTAAGCAATTACAAACAAGAGGATTACATTTAAAACATTTAGTTAAATTTACTTCGTATTAATAATTTATGCTAAATGCTTATAAAAAAGATTTATCTCTCACTTTGTTTACTATTATCATTTACGTTGTTTGCGCAATCGCCTAAAAAAGCAATTAAACAAGCAAAAAAAGATTTTAAATTAAAAAACTACCAAGCTGCTGCTGATGGCTACACGCAAGCCTTAGCGTTAAAACCAAACGACTATAATTTTACTTTAGCACGCGCACTTGCTTACGAAAAACTACCAAACTTAACAAAAGCTATTGTAGATTATAAGCAAGCCCTAAGCATAAAACCTAAAACAAAAGCCATGTACATGAAGGTGGCCGACTTATCAGCCTCTCTAAAAGATTATACAACGGCGGCTGCATATTTAGATAAATTTTTATTGATGGATAAAAAAAATGTTGATGCTTTACAAAAATCTTCTTACGCCTATTTAAATTTAAAACAATTTGCGGTCGCGTTAGATAAAGCCAACAGAGCTTTAGACGTTCAAAAATATAATCACCTTAGTCATTATTACAAAGCACTTGCATTAGATAGTTTAGGCGAGTATGGCACCGCTAACTTAGAATACAATTCTGCTATTAAATTAATGAAAGGTTTGTACGATCCAAATCAAAAACCGGCCTCTAAATATAAACCTTACTACGCAAATCACGCATTAATTTTATATCGTTTGTTAGATTATGATGCGTCTATAAAAGAGTATGACATAGCTATTTCGCTTGATGTTGCCGATAGCGTAGAGCCAAAACAATACCGCGTTTATTATTTTGAAAGTATGCCATATTTAAAGAAAACAGATTTTACAAATGCCATTGGTTATTTAAATAAATCGTTAGCCTTAAATCCTGAATTTGTTGATGGCTTTTTAGCGCGTGCGGCTATCTATAAACAAACCAGTCAGTTTCACAGCGCCATAAGTGATTATACTAAAGTGGTACAAATAGATAAAAAAAATGCAAAATCTTATTTTGGAAGAGCGCAATCTCAGTTAGAGTTAGGTGTTTATCCCGAAGCTATTGCTGATTTAAAACAAGCGGTTTCGCTTCAGCCAAATAACATGCAAATGAAAAGTTTGTTACGCGAAGCATCTGATAAAAATTACCAAGCTAATAAAGAAAGTGATGCGCCAACTTTTACCATAAGCTACCCAGCGATAGATAATAATGGCTTTGTAAATATTTACGATAACCAACAAGATATATTAGTTGAAGGACAAGTAAAAGATAAAAGTTTTATTGGCGAAATTTTAATTAACGATCAAAAAGTAGAGTTTAATACTTCCGAAAAGAATCCTTCTTTTACCTTTAAACTATCCACTAATAATATTACTAAAATAGATATTACGGTAAAAGATATTTATCAAAATGCAGCAACCAAAACCATTAAAGTTGGACGAATTATTGATAATACTCGCATGAAAGTTGATTTTTCCGGAAATGTGCTAGGGGATGATGCTAAAAAAACGCCTTACGCAAACAAACCAATTTACATAACAAACGATAAAGGCGAATTGCTTTACGAAACAAAAACAGATGCTGCTGGTCATTTTAGATTTGATAAATTACCTTACGATAAAAAATATTTACTAAGTTTAGACGTCACTGATGCAACTTTAGTAGGCATTACAAAATTTGTAGTTACTGATAACAGTGGTGCCATTATTCTAACTTCTAAATTAGTGGCAAAAGGCAAATTTAGTTTTGAAATTATTCCGGCAGATCAAAACATAATGAGCTTAATGACTGTAAACGACGAGCCAATAAAAATAGATATCAAAGGAAAATTAATTGCAAACAACGCTAACCGCACACCTTTAGCTTCTATTAAGTTTTTATTGTTAGATGAAAGAAATGAAGTTATCTCTTTTAACGTAACCGATATCGACGGTAATTTTTCGTTTCCAAATTTATTACCATCAGGCAAATATAATTTTGCTATTGATGTATTAGATAACAACAAAATTGCTTTCGATAAAATTTATGTAACCGATGAGAACGGAAAAATTATTAAAGAAATTGCAAAAAATAATGAAGGCGTTTTTAAATTTAAATTCTTAGAAAGCGAACGCGCCATGATGGTTACCCTTGCCGAAGATGATTTTGACCCATGGTTAAACTTAAAGTTTAAAAACAAAAAACAAATTGAAATTATAGAAAATATTTATTACGAATCGGGTTCATATAAAATACTGCCTGCGGCCGAAACCATACTTGCCAAAACAATTGAGAGCATGAAAAAAAATCCAACCTTGTTGTTAGAAGTACAATCCCATACCGATGCAACTG
>JBDTJJ010000455.1:0-5094 GCA_039935895.1 Bacteroidia bacterium
TACGTTGCAAAGCCACCATGTGGGTACGTACATCTTTTACGGTACTAACTTTACTAACTATTTCAGCAACTTCCAAGCTGCGAATTTGGCGTTCTACATTAACGCCATTTAAAAAAGTATCGGATGATTTTGTATGTGCATTAAATTGAAAAGTAATATGGACTTCGGGAAGGATTGCGATTATTTCTTCATCTAAAAAAACTTTATCTTTTATCATACCTTTTTGCAAGGCGTAAAGCGTTACACAACGGTACATAGCGCCCGAATCGATATAAGCATATCCCAAACGTGAAGCCAAAGCCCTTGCTACGGTGCTCTTTCCGCAAGAAGAATATCCATCTATGGCGATTATAATTTTAGGCATACTACCCTACAAAAGTAATTTTAAATTGTGAATTATAAATTATGAATTCAGAATTTTAATACATCTCGAACTTATGGAATTTACAAGGCAAGCCTCCATTGTATAAATGAAGTTTTCTAGAAGTTTTTAAACCTACACTTTTTAATGCGTCCATATTTGAACTGATTATCCAAGCAGAAGAGCCTTTATATTTATGTTTAAACGTATCGCCAATTGTTTTGTATAAAGTCTTTATATCATCTTTATTCATGCGCTCTCCGTACGGCGGGTTCATAATAATAGTATATTTTCTTTCTTCGCCAAAAGCGGTTTCAAGAAAATCTGCTTGTTTAAACGTTATCATTTCATTTACATTGGCAGAAGCGGCATTTGCTTTGGCTTTTTTAAGCACGTTAGGAGATATATCTGTGCCTAATAAAATAGGTTTGTTATCATTTATTTTACTGATAGCGCTTTCATAAATTTTGTCGAATAACTCTTGATCAAAATCGGGCCAATTTTTAAAGCCATAATTTTGTCTAAAATAACCCGGCGGTACGTTGGCAGCAATCAAAGCTGCCTCAATTAAAATAGTGCCCGAGCCACACATAGGGTCGTATAAAGGCAAGCGGCCATCCCAGCCACTAAGCAATACCAAACCTGCTGCTAAAGACTCATTTATAGGCGCTAAATTGGTATCGATACGGTAACCACGTTTATATAAAGGAATGCCGGAACTATCCAACATAATATTTACTTCATCATTAAAAATATAGATGTATAAACTAAAATCGGGATTCTCTCTGTCAACCGACGGACGTTGACCTGTTTTAGCCCTGAATTGGTCAACAATGGCATCTTTGCATTTTTGCGCTACGTATTGGCTGTGATTAAAATACTCGGTGTTTAAAGCCGCCGTAACCGCAAGTGTTTGATTTAGACGTAAAAATTTATCCCAACTAATGGTATCAATTAAATCGTAGAGTTCATGCTCGTTTTGTGCTTTACCGCTTGTAAGAGGTTTTAATACGCGTATGGCGGTACGTAAGCATAAATTGGCTTTATACATAAAGCCTTCATCACCATAAAAACTAACCGCACGGTTATGCTGCTCTATATTTTTTGCTCCTAATTTTTGCAACTCACTAACTAATACCTCCTCTAAGCCTAAAGTGGTGGTAGCAATCATTTTAAAATCATCGGCATCTTTTACTTTTTTCATTTCTATACTTTATTTTTTGTCGCAGATAAAACAGGTTTTTATTCCCATGGAATCTGTTTAATCAGTGCTTCTTTTCAGCGCAAAGTTAATCTTCTGTACCAATATGTATCAATGCGTCTCCTTGATTTACCACAGGATGATTGTTAACACCTACAATGTAACCATCAAACGGCGAAACAATTTGGGCTTCTATTTGTCCGAATGGATTGCAGATAGCGCCTAAAACCTCTTCTTTATAAACGTAAGCACCGTTGGTTTTTGCAATATGAAATAAGCCTGAATGCTTAGCGCGAACCCAGGAGCTTTTCTTCAATTTTACATGTGGATTTGGAGGTACTTCGTCATGAACCATTTTATAATGATTTAATAAACGCAGGCAACCATTTATGCCCTCGTTGATAGATTGATAATCGAAGCGCAGACTTTCGCCACCTTCAAAAACTAAAATTGGTTTGTTTTTTTTATAAGCTTCTTTACGAAGTGTACCATCGCGATAGACACTGTTTACAATTAAGGGAGGAGAGAATAATTGAGCCACCTGTAAACTTGCGGCATCATCAAAAGTGCAACGCAACTGTGGGTAATTATTTATTTTTGCACCTCCGGTATGAAAATCTATACCTACATCAATTAAGGGAATAATTTGTTTTATTATATCGTAAGCAATTCTCCCTCCAAGTGAGCCGTTTTTTGTGCCAGGGAAGCAACGGTTTAAATCTCTACCATCGGGTAAATCTCTTTTTTGATAAAGAAAAGAAACCGTATTCATTACAGGGATGGCAATGAGTGTGCCGCACAATAAATTTTGAATTTCTTCTCGGTTTATAATTTTACGAAGAACCTCGATGCCGTTTATTTCATCGCCATGCATACCGGCACTAAGCAAAACCGTTGGTCCGGCTTGCTGAGAACGAAACACGTGAATTGGAATTTCTATTTTTGTTTTAGTTGGGAGTTCGTATGTATTTAGCGATACAATTTTGTTTTCTCCAGGTGCAATAGTTTGTTGATGAATTTTTATAGATGGGCTCACAGTTCTACCCCTCGTTTCCATTAAATTCATTACGCTCAACGTACTCAATAATTTTGCCGGCAATATCTAAACCGGTAGCTTTTTCAATACCTTCTAATCCGGGTGAAGAATTTACTTCCATCACTAACGGACCTCTTTCGCTTTGCAGCATATCAACACCGGCAATACCTAGTCCTAATTTTTTAGCAGCTTTAATAGCAGTAGAACGTTCTTCGGCTGTTAATTCAATAACGGTTGCAGAACCACCTTGGTGTAAATTAGACCGAAACTCACCTTCTTTTGCCTGACGTTTCATAGCACCTACAACTTGTCCGTCAACTATAAAAGCTCTGATATCAGCACCTTTAGCTTCTTTAATAAATTCTTGCACAAGCATTGCTGCATTTAATTTTATAAATGCTTCAATAACCGATTTTGCTGCTTTATGATTTTCGGCCAAAATAACACCAATGCCTTGAGTGCCTTCTAATAATTTTATAATGCAAGGCGTGCCGCCAACCAATTCAATCATTTGATCGACATCTTTTGTTTTGTTGGCAAAAACAGTTTTTGGCATCCCCACACCCGCACGAGCTAATATTTGCAGGCTACGCAGTTTATCGCGAGAGCGAACCAAAGCCTGAGATTCTACCGCAGTAAAAATTTTCATCATTTCGAACTGACGCAAAACAGCTGCACCATAAAATGTAACCGAAGCCCCAATGCGAGGAATAACAGCATTTACATTCGTAATTTCTTTTCCGCCATAGTAAATATGTGGCCTTGATTTTTCAATACCCAATACACATTTCATGTGATCAAGTTGTAACACTTCGTGTCCGCGTTTTTCAGCAGCTTCTACTAAACGTTTAGTAGAGTAAATTGTTTTTCCGCGAGAAAGAATGGCCAATTTCATAGATGAATATTATAAGTTTTTTATTGTTTTAAAGATACTATTATTTTGAAACTAAAATTCCGCCGGTGTGTATTTTAGCTACATCTATGATAAATTTATTTTTAATCATTTTTCGCCCAATTAGTACTGGATAGCGCATATTTCCTCTGTCGGTAAGCGATACTGCAGTTCTTATTTTTTTATGACCGATAATTAATAACGTTTTAATAATATACCTAAGCTCAGTTTCGCCAGAAGAACTTTTAATGCTTTTTTGGATAAAGTATTCAAAGCAATGTTCCAGCTCGTTATATTCTGGATGAGATTCATCTAATAATTTAAAGCACAGCATTTGTTTGCCTTCTACTTCTTTTACCGAAATGGCAGAGCAATGCAAAGCTGTTGTATAAGCGCCAGTATCTATTTTTGCTTCTACTTTAAAAATGTTAAGCTCAGGGAAGTCAACATACTCTCGTCTTCCGAGTAATTTTATTTTATTTTTTTGCATAAAATCTTTTTACATCAACATCTAAAAACAACTCTTGATTTAAAAACATAAAGCTACAAAAATGTTTGGCAAAATAAGGTGCCAGCATAACCGATTTAGTGCCAAAACCATTAAACACGCCTACGTTTTTATGCGTAGGATGTAAACCTATAACAGGTCGCCTATCAATAGTTGCAGGTCTTACACCAGCTTGTTGATTTATTATTTTATATGGAAACGGAATAACAGCATTAATTTTTTCTATTAAATTTTGTTTAGCTTCATCAGTAATAACATCCGTAAAATCAAGCCAGTTGTAGGTTGCACCAATTTTAAAACAATGTTTTTCGGGTAAGGGAAGGATAAAAAAATCTTTATTTATGATGGATGTTGTTTTTAATTCTTCACAGTAAATAGTAAGCACTTCGCCTTTGGCCGGTTTAAATTTCACTTCTTTTAAAAAAGGATTTTTAGTAGCTAAATGCCCTTCGCAAAAAATAAGTTTATCGCACGTATAATTTCTGTATTGAATTTCATTTTCAGAAATAACAACATCTTCATAATTAAAAGTCGCATTTAAAAGAGAATTGTGTTTTTCTAAATATTTTGCAGTATGTTCTAAAAAGCTTGGTACATCTATAAATCCAGCTTCGTTTACAAAAGCGTAATTGCTCTTTAAAAACTCATATTCATTTTGTGAAGTATGAATTTCTCCACCTATAAAATCACTTAAATCGTTTACAGCTTTTTTCTTCCATAAAACTTCTTCTTGTTCGCTGCCAAAAACACGTGCAATTTTTGTTTGATGAATCAGCTTAGTGTTAAATAATTTTTCGGCTTCTGTGAAAAACTCAAACATAGTAGGCAAAATTTTGTCTGCCATCCAGCTTTGGGTTAATCTTTTAAAAACTATTGGGTTGTAAATACCTGCGGCAGCCCTAGAACATTGGCTCATCGAGGCATTATCAACCACCAAAACGGTTTTGTTTTGCTTTAACAATTCTATTGATAGAATGCTGCCCGCTAATCCTTGTCCAACTATTATAAAATCTATTTTCTGCAATGCTAAAAAAACTTTAAACTTGTGCAAACAAATGTACTATGATTATTGATTTAAGGAGCGATACAGTTACAA
>JBDTJJ010000456.1:0-4251 GCA_039935895.1 Bacteroidia bacterium
TACCGCAGATTGTACCGGACATGGAGTTCCAGGTGCATTTATGAGTTTGCTAAATATATCTATTCTTAATGAAGTGATGATAGAAAAGAAAATCACACGTGTAGATTTAATTTTAAACGAAGCCAGAAAAGACATCATTAAATCGTTAAACCCAACAGGTAGCGAAGAAAGTAAAGATGGTATGGATTGTATTTTAGCTTGCTTTGATTTTGAAAATTTAAAATTAGAATACGCTGCAGCAAACAATGCTTTTTACATTGCTAGAAACAACGAATTAATTATTTGCAAGGCTGATAAAATGCCGGTTGGTAAATCTCCAAAAGATGAAGAACCATTTACCTTACACGCCGTTGATTTACAAAAAGGAGATACTGTTTATATGTTAACAGATGGTTTACCTGATCAATTTGGTGGGCCAAAAGGAAAGAAATATAAATACAAACAGTTGGAAGATTTATTAATTGCCAATAATGAAAAACCATTAGCTGAACAGCAAGAAATACTAAGTTCATCATTAAATAATTGGAAAGGCAATTTAGAACAGGTAGATGACATTTTACTTATTGGAATAAAAATTTAACCCATTGATAACTAATTTAATATTTTCAATATCCAATGAGTAGATGGCGTAATATATTTCTATTATGTTTATTTACCTCGTGGTGTTTTTGTCAAAATAAAAGCACGGTTGATTCTATTTTAACAGAGGTTCAAAATCACAAAATAAATGAATCAATTGTTCAAAGAGCACTTGATATACCTTATGATAAAATTGTAAACGATTTAAATAAATGCCAATTTATTTTTAATACATTAAACACGGCTATCATATTTGAAAACAATGCGACTAAAAAAGCTGAAATAAAAGAAAAATTGTCCCTGCTAATGTATCTAAAAGGTAATTATACCCAATCGTTAGAGCTACATTTACAATCCATAAAATTATTCGACAAATCAGGTGATTTTAGAAGAAAAGCAAATGCTATGGCGGCAATGGCGTATGAAGGAAAAAAACGAAACTTACCCACCTCCATAGAGCAAATGGCCGAATCTATTGAAATTCTTAGAAAACTAAATGTTCCAGCCGATTTAGCCTCAGCTATTGATAATTACGGTGTTCTATTTGAGCTAAAAGGAGAATTAGATACAGCAACCAAATATTACAAAGAAGCACTTTCTATAAAGGAAACCCTACATGATAGTATTGGAATACCCTATAGCTTAAACAATATTGCTGGGGTTTTATTTATGAAAAATTATTTAAACGAAGGTTTAAAATACATAAATAGATCCACAGAAATAAGAAATAAACTAGGTGATTATATCGGAATGGCTTGGAATGAATATACATTAGGAGAAATGTTTTTTTTAAACAAAAATAACGTAGCCGCAAAATATCATTTTCAAAAGGCTTACAATTTTGCTAAAAAATCTGAATATCCAGATCTTCAAGAAAGAACT
Source organism: Bacteroidia bacterium (assembly GCA_039935895.1). Lineage (GTDB taxonomy): Bacteria > Bacteroidota > Bacteroidia > B-17B0 > Aurantibacillaceae > PALSA-968. The sequence continues at coordinate 1,462 of JBDTJJ010000456.1, forward strand.
TTTAAATACATGTCTTCACTTTTTGCAAAAGAAAAAAGATACGATTCGGCTTATATATATTTTAACCGATTTTTTGATATCCACAATAGCCTTTACAATCAGCAAAATCAGAAACAAATAGTAGAAATGGGAGCTCTTTATGAAACTGAAAAAAAATCGTTAGAGATAAAATCGCTAAACAGTGATAATAAATTAAAACAAAAAGAATTAGCAGAAAAAAGAAACGTACAATTCTTTTTATTTGCAATAATTGGTTTAGCATTAATTGCCGGAATTATTATTTTGAAAGCCTACCGTCAAAAAAATGTAGCCAATAAAATTATTTCATCTCAAAAAATTGAAGTAGAATATCAAAAAAATTTAATAGAAGAAAAACAAAAAGAAACAGTCGATAGCATTAATTACGCCAAACGTATTCAATATACCCTACTGGCAAATGAAGAATTACTACAAAACAATTTACCCCAGCACTTTGTTTTGTTTAAACCAAAAGATATTGTAAGTGGCGATTTTTACTGGGCTACCAAAAAAAATAATTCTTTTTATTTAGCTGCCGGTGATAGTACCGGACATGGCGTTCCGGGTGCTTTTATGAGTTTACTTAACATCAATTTTTTAAATGAAGCCATTAATGAGAAAAATATTTCTGCTCCAAACGAAATATTAAACCATGTTCGCAAACAATTAATCGAAAAAATGTACGGACGAAACGATGGCATGGATGCCATACTTTTAAAAGCAGAAAATACAAATAATACATTTAAGATACAATATGCTGCTGCTAATAATGAGCCTGTTTTAATTAGAAATAATAAAGCAATACCATTACCAAAAGATAAAATGCCCGTTGGTAAAGGAGAAAAAACAGAATCGTTTACCCTTCAAAACATGGGTGTTATAAAAGGCGATTTACTATTTTTATTTACCGATGGTTATGCCGATCAATTTGGCGGACCAAAAGGAAAGAAATTTAAATATAAACAATTAGAAGATATTTTGGTTGCTAATAATAACAAGCCGCTGATAGAACAAAAAGAATTATTAGAAAAAACATTTAATGAATGGAAAGGAAATTTGGAACAAGTTGATGATGTTTTACTCATAGGCATCAAAATATAAGTATCTTTATAAAATGAGCGAACCAACAAGTGTTGCAAACGTTTTAAATCCTGAAAAATGGATTGACAGCCACGCAGATTATTTATACTCCTTTGCCTATAACCGTGTAAATGATAGCGAAACAGCTAAAGATTTAGTGCAAGAAACATTTCTTTCTGCCTTAAAAGCACGTGATGGTTTTAAAGGAGAAGCCTCCGAAAAAACTTGGTTGGTATCTATCTTGAAAAGAAAGATTATTGATCTATATAGAAAGAACGCAGCGCACCCACAGCAATCGTTTGAAGAAAGCAAGCAATACAAAGTAGCTTACAGTCATTATTTTACAGAAACCGGTTTTATTAAAGGAGAATGGAATAAAGCTAATGCACCAAAACCTTGGAATATTTCGGATAAAAGCAATATTGAACAAAAAGAATTTAAGCAAATATTAACGGCTTGTTTGAGTAAATTACCTAAAATGTGGTCGGCGGTGTTTTCATTAAAATATTTAGAGGAAGAAGAAAGCGAAACTATTTGTAAGGAATTAGAAATTACTTCGTCAAACTATTGGGTAATCATTCATCGCGCTAAACTACAGATGCGTGAATGCCTTGAAAAAAATTGGATAAAAGCATGAGTTCTGAAGAAAAAAATACAACTTATTTTTCTACCAGTATGGGTTGGACCCTTTGCTGCAAGCAGGCTACATATCTTTTATTGAAAAAAGAAGAGAAGCAGGTTTTATCTCGTAAAGAAGAATTTGCATTAAAGTTTCACATGAGTATGTGTAAGTTATGCAGAGCATTTAAAATTCAATCGGCTATTATGAACGAAGCTATTAAGCAAAACTTACAGCAACTAGTTTTAATGCCTCAGGTTGAAAAAGAAAACTTAAAAACATTGATAAACAGTGAATTAAACAAATATTAACGATTAATTGTAAGGAAACAGAATCTCAATCGTCTATATTTACGTAACTATAATAAGAAACAATATTAACCCTTAAAACTAACAAAATGAAAAACAAAAAAACAATTATCGCTGGTTCTATGTTAGCCGGTGCTATGTTAAGCGTATCTGCTTTAACTGCAAACACAAGTTTATTTAGCTACAAAACTTTAGGCAACGGTTCTGAAGTTCGTACAGCTATTGAATTAAATTGCGGAGAAAAGAAGACAGAAACTAAAGAATCAAAAACTACTACCACTACAACTAAAGATGGTAAAACTACCACTACAGCTACTACAACTGACAAAAAATCAAAAGATGGTAAATGTGGCGAAAAGAAAGCTAAAGACGGCAAATGCGGAGAAGGCAAATGCGGAGAAAAGAAAAATCCTAAATAATTTTATTTAGTTTTTAAATTTTAAAAATCCCGTCTGCAATTGCGGGCGGGATTTTTTAATTTATAGTATTTTGCGTTAGGGATTGCAACGGAAATACTTTTATTGAAATGCTTTTTCAGCATTCAGCGAAGCGATTAAAAAAACTAAAACGATGAGCTAAATCAATAAAAGATTGAAGTGAAAAGCCCGACGGCGAAAAAGATTTCTCGACTTCACTCGAAATGACAAAGAGCCGGAACGCCAAAAAAAGAAACAAGAAATAAGAGCAAAGAAATAAGAAAATGAAATCCATACAAGGTAAAACAGGCATAGGGTTTAGAAAAGATTTTGCTGAAGAGTTTTTAAA
>JBDTJJ010000457.1:0-4043 GCA_039935895.1 Bacteroidia bacterium
GTAAAAAAACAATCGTTGGAAGCAGGAACAAAATTTTTTAAAGGATCTCAAATCGTTTTAACATTAGGCTAATGCGTTTATTAACCGACATACTTTATAAAGCAGGATTAGAAGAAATAATCGGCACAACCAATGTGGCTGTGTCTTCTATTACATTCGATTCTCGTAAAATAAAAAAAGATAGTTTGTTTATTGCTATTCGTGGCACTGCGGTTGACGGACATCATTTTATTACCCAAGCTATTGAAACAGGTGCTATTGCTATTGTTTGCGAAGAACTTCCTGAAACACAACTTGAAAATATTACCTACGTAAAAGTAAAAAATGCAAATTATGCTTTAGGAATTATTGCGGCTAACTTTTATGACAATCCTTCTCAAAAATTAAAATTAGTTGGTGTTACGGGAACTAACGGCAAAACAACAACGGTTACTCTTTTATACAATCTTTTTAAATCGTTAGGTTATACGGTTGGGTTATTATCTACCGTAAAAAATAAAATTCATAACGAAGAAGTTGTTGCAACACACACAACACCAGATGCTATTTCTTTAAACGAGTTATTGAACAAAATGCTTGAAAAAGGCTGTCAGTATGTGTTTATGGAAGTGAGCTCGCATGCAATTGTGCAACATCGTGTAACAGGAATAATATTTGCAGGCGGCGTGTTTACCAACATCACACATGATCATTTAGATTACCACAAAACATTTGACGAATATATCAAAGCTAAAAAAACTTTCTTCGATAATTTACCAGAAGAAGCTTTTGCATTAACCAATAAAGATGATGCAAACGGAATGGTGATGTTGCAAAACACCAAGGCAAATCGTGTTACGTATGCGCTTAAATCGCCTGCAGATCACAAATGCCGCATTGTAGAAAATCATCTAAATGGTTTGTTATTGAACATTGATAATAAAGAAGTCTGGGTAAAATTAATCGGTCAGTTTAATGCGTATAATGTATTGGCAGTTTACAGTGTGGCTGTTTTATTAAAGCAAGATGCTACCAATATTCTTACTGCGCTTAGCACATTAAATTCTGTTGAAGGAAGATTTCAATATTTAAAATCAGAGAGTGGCATCATTGGTATTGTTGATTATGCGCACACACCCGATGCATTAAAAAATGTTTTAGAAACTATTAAAGGAATTCGTACAGGTAACGAACAAGTAATAACGCTTGCTGGTTGTGGTGGAGACCGTGATGCCGCTAAACGCCCTATTATGGCGCAAATCGCTTGTCAGTTTAGTAACAAGGTTATTCTTACCGCTGATAATCCACGCAGTGAAGACCCTGAAGAAATTTTAAATCAAATGCAAAAAGGCATCGACCCAGTTGATGCAAAAAAAACATTACGTATTACGGATAGAAAAGAAGCGATAAGAACCGCGTGCTCTTTGGCAAAACCGGGCGACATTATTTTAATTGCCGGTAAAGGACACGAAAAATATCAGGAGATAAAAGGTGTGAAACATCCGTTTGATGATTTTGAAATTTTAAAAGAAACCTTTAAAACACTTAACGTATAATGTTTTACTATTTATTTACATGGCTTCACAAAGCCTTCGATTTTCCGGGCGCAGGTGTATTTCAATACATCTCGTTTCGCGCGGCCATGGCGGTAATCACCTCGTTAATTATTTCTATGATGTTTGGTGGACGAATCATAGAATTTATTCGCAGTAAACAAATTGGCGAAACTATTCGCGACTTAGGTTTAGCTGGCGAAAAACAAAAAGCTGGTACACCAACTATGGGTGGCTTAATTATTTTGGCTGCTATTATCATCCCTACTTTATTATTTGCAAAACTTCACAATGTATATATCGTGTTGATGTTGGTATCTACTGTGTGGCTTGGTTTAATTGGCTTTCTGGACGATTACATTAAAGTATTCAAAAAAAACAAAGAGGGTTTACAAGGTAAATTTAAAGTAATCGGTCAGGTTGGTATCGGGTTAATTGTTGGCGTTACACTTTATTTTAATCAAGAAGTTACTATTAAAGAACGCGTTTATTCAAGCGGTTCAAAATCTACTTCTATTGATTTGGCTTTAAGTCAGGGCAACGAATATAAAGCACCTAAGTATGCTATTGAAGAAACTAAAACATTAAAAACAACTATTCCGTTTGTAAAAAATAATGAGTTTGATTACAACAATTTAATTGGATGGGTTTGTAACGATTGCAACAAATGGGGTTGGATAATTTTTATTCCGATTGTAATCATTATTGTAACAGCAGTTTCTAACGGAGCAAATCTTACCGATGGTATGGATGGTTTGGCGACAGGTACTTCAGCTATTATTGGAACAACATTAGGAATACTTGCTTACGTATCGGGTAACATGGTTTTTGCCGATTACCTCAATATTATGTACATACCCAACTCGGGCGAGCTTGTAATTTTTATTGCGGCATTTGTTGGTGCATGCATTGGTTTCCTTTGGTACAACTCGTATCCTGCGCAAGTTTTTATGGGCGATACCGGAAGTCTTGCTTTAGGTGGAATCATTGCGGTGTTTGCCATTGCAATTCGTAAAGAACTATTAATTCCTATTCTATGTGGAATATTCTTGGTAGAAAATCTTTCAGTGGTAATGCAGGTATTCGTTTTCAAAATCAGAAAAAGACAACACGGTTTAGAATACGCAAAAACACATCGCTTATTCAGAATGGCGCCTCTTCATCATCATTATCATAAAGGTGGCTTACACGAATCAAAAATTGTTTCTCGCTTTTGGATCATCGGAATTATGCTTGCCATATTAACTATTGTAACGTTGAAATTAAGGTAGTGGAAAAACGCATCGTCATATTAGGTAGCGGAGAAAGCGGCGTGGGTGCTGCTATCCTGGCGCAAGCTAAGGGTTTCGATGTATTTATTTCCGACAAAGGAGAGATTAAAGAAAAATATAAATCTGTCCTGCAAGAAAAAAATATTGCGTTTGAAGAAGGAGTTCATACCGAAGAAAAAATTTTAAATGCATCAGAAATTATTAAAAGTCCGGGCATACCCGATAAAGCAGATTTAGTAAAAAAAGCAAGAGCAAAAGGTATTAATGTAATTTCTGAAATTGAATTTGCAGGAAGATACACCAACGCTAAAAAGATTTGCATCACAGGTAGCAATGGTAAAACAACTACTACCATGCTTACCTATCACATACTTTCTAATGCTGGCTACAACGTTGGTTTAGCAGGTAATGTAGGTAAGAGTTTAGCCTGGCAGGTTGCGACAGAAAATTTTGATTACTATGTTATTGAGTTAAGTAGTTTTCAGTTAGATGGCATGTGTGATTTTAAAGCAGACATCGCCATTCTTTTAAATATTACTCCAGATCATTTGGATAGATACGAATACAAGTTTGAGAATTACGCGCTATCAAAATTTCGCGTAGCACAAAATCAAACAGCCGAAGGTGCTTTTATTTATTGCGCAGATGATGAAACCATCATGCAATACATAGCAAAAGTAAATCCGCAGGCAACACACTATCCTTTTTCTATCAAGAAAAAAATTGAGCAAGACGGAGCTTATTTAAACGAAAACGAAATAATCATAAATATAAACCAAAACCCTATAACCATGACCATAGAACAATTAGCCCTACAAGGAAAGCACAATGTGTACAACTCAATGGCGTCTGCAATTGCTGCGCGTTTAGTTGATGTACGTAAAGAAAACGTTCGCGAAAGCCTGAGCGATTTTGTAAATGTAGAACACCGTTTAGAAGTTGTTGCAACTATCAACGGCATTGAATTCATCAACGATTCAAAAGCTACAAACATCAACTCAGTATGGTATGCTTTAGAAAGTATGACTAAACCTGTTGTTTTAATTATGGGTGGTGTTGATAAAGGAAATGATTACACACAACTTTACGATTTAGTAAAAGATAAAGTAAAAGCTATTGTTTGTTTAGGTGTAGATAATGCTAAAATTATCGAGAATTTTTCTTCGGCAGTTGATACCATTGTAGAAGCACAATCTATGCACGAAGCAGTTTCTTATTCGTATAAATTAGGAAAAAAAGG
>JBDTJJ010000458.1:0-6432 GCA_039935895.1 Bacteroidia bacterium
TAATTTTTTCAAGTTCTTGCACAGAAATACCTTCTTCTTTTGCAATACTTTTTACTAATGGAGAAAAGAATTTATTTGATTGAGAAAAATCTTGATTGGTAGTATGTGCCACTTCTTTTACAGGAGCAGGTGTTGAAGTATTACTACTGCTAACTGCCGCTGCTACTGGAGCCTGGGGGGCACCGGCAGTTGCATTTACATCTGATGAAATATGCGCAATAACGGTACCTACTTGTACAACATCGCCTTCTTTAAAAAGTTTTTTTACTAATATACCTTCAAACGAAGATGGAATTTCGCTATCTACTTTATCGGTGGCAATTTCTAAAACTGTTTCATCAATTTTAATTTTATCGCCCTCGTTTTTTACCCATTTAATAATTGTTGCTTCCGCAACACTTTCACCCATTTTAGGCATTATTAAGTCGTGCTGTGCCATGTTTTCTGCTTTTTTGTAAGTCGGACAAATATACAGTATTTAGCCATATTTGCAAGGGCTATTACTGTAAGGAAATAGTTATTTTAGGATAAATTCTAGCTTAAGGAATTTATTGCAAAAAACGAAAAAATAGCTTAACTCCTTCTCGAAACTGCCTTCAACGCCGCATCAACAATATTTACAGTTTCTAAACTATATTTTTTCATTAATTCATCAGGAGTTCCGCTTTCGCCAAAACTATCGTTAACAGCTACAAACTCTTGTGGGTAAGGCGTGTTGCGAGATAATAATTGCGCAATGCTATCGCCCAAACCACCATTCATTTGATGTTCTTCGGCACTAACTACGCATTTTGTTTTACCTACCGATCGTAAAACAGCATCGTTATCCAATGGTTTTATGGTGTGAATGTTTATCAACTCTGCACTAATACCTTTTTGCTCTAAAATTTCAATGGCTTCAATAGCTTTCCAAACTAAATGTCCGGTTGCAAAAATAGAAACGTCTTTTCCTTCTTGTAAAGTAACCGCTTTACCAATTTCAAATTTTTGATCTGGAGCAGTAAAGTTAGGCACAGCAGGGCGCCCAAAGCGTAAGTAAACCGGGCCATCATAATCGGCAATAGCCATTGTGGCGGCTTTTGTCTGGTTAAAATCACACGGATTAATAACCACCATGCCCGGCAACATTTTCATTAAACCAATATCTTCTAATATTTGATGCGTTGCTCCGTCTTCGCCCAAGGTTAATCCGGCGTGCGATGCACAAATTTTCACATTTTTTCCGCTGTAAGCAATCGATTGACGAATTTGATCGTAAACTCTTCCTGTGGAAAAATTAGCAAATGTACCCGTAAACGGAATTTTTCCACCAATGGTTAAACCAGCTGCAATGCCCATCATATTGGCTTCTGCAATACCAATTTGAAAAAAACGTTCGGGGAAATCTTTTAAGAAAGCATCCATTTTTAACGACCCCGTTAAATCGGCACAAAGTGCAACCACGTTTGGATTTTTTTTACCAAGCTCGTGTAAGCCAACGCCAAAGCCAGAACGGGTGTCTTTTGTTTCGGTGTAAGGAAATTTTTTGTTCATACTAAAATAAATTTATTGATGTTGTTTGATTTGATTCTATCTTAAATTTTTTCTCTACGGTATTTTCAGATTCTAATTGTGTTTTTAAACGAAATTCTACTCGGTAATTTCCGGGTTGAAGATAAAAAACTTCTGCTTGCTGTTCATTTAAATTACAAACCCAATCTAATTTTTTTCCATTTTCAACATAAATACTTCCATAACCGCTGCCACCTTTATTGATAGAAAATATACCGGCTGCTGCAATTTTTATATTGTTAGTTGAACTTTGTTTTACCTCCACATTTGATAGTTTTATGCGTGGAAGTGTCAATATTTCTAAGTCGTATTTACCTGTAATATATTTTTCGGTAGAACCAACTTCTTGCACATTTAACGTGTTCATTTCGCCACTTTTTCGCACCATATAAGAAAGTGATTTATACATATTTGCAGTCTCAGTTTGCACATTTAAAAATCCTTGCGGTGCATCTAACGGAATAATATTATGCTTGCCTTTTTGTATCACAATATTTTCTTTTACCTGCGGTGGAATGGTATGCACCACCATTTTATAGGTTACTTCGGGGTCTAAAACCAAGGTATCTGGGTTGCCACGATGATTTAACGTGTGCAAATAATTATACATCACTTGCCCGGTTTTTTGATTGTAGAATGTCATCGTAACATCGGTCTCGCTTGGCTTTTTATACGTATCTAACAAATTTACCTGCACCGTTGTTTGCGATATAGCTTCTATAAAAACTAGCTTCATTACTTGCTTAAAATTGGCTTCGTTGCTTACATCATAAAACTTACCCATGCAACCAAACACATCGGCAAACTTTATATCTAAGCCAACTCCAATAATAAACGGACGAAGAAAAACACCTTTTTTTTGCAAAGCAATAGATATAGCACAAGGGTCGCCGTCGCACTCTTCAATCCCATCAGTAATTAAAATAACTACGTTGCGGCAATTATCGCAAGGCGGGAAATCGTTAGCGCTCTCTCCTAAAGAATACGCAATAGGCGTAGTGCCTGTGGGTTGTAGTTTATTAATGCGGTCTTTTATTTTTTTGCAATTGGTAAGGGCAACATCAAACGGCACTTCCAACTTACTATCCTGGCAGTTTCTGTTTGGGCGAAAAGGCGTTTGGTGTCCGTAGCAACGCAAAGCCAATTGCAGTTTTGGTGTGTTTTTAAGCGAATCTAAAAACTCGCCCATTAATTTTTTTGAAACATCTATTTTAGTACCATTGCCCCAACCACCATACATACTAAACGAATCGTCGAAAATAAAAAGGATGCGTGTGGTAGTATTGACGTCGTATTTTTGTGGCGATGAAGAAAAGTTAGTGCTTGCTTCTTCTTTCACCTGAGAAAATAAATTCAGGCTTACCAATGCAAAAAAGCATGCAAAAATATTTCGGAGAGAAATCAAAACGGAGTAAAAGTAATTTTCTTATTCCGCCAAAAACAAAAGACTTATTAAAACATTTCAAACGTTGAGACTTAAAATAAATATTTATCGCTTTATGATAAATTTTACCAGTAATAACTAAAAGAAAATAGGTTTGATCCTATAAAAAGTTCATTGAAAAATCTATTTCAGTTTATCGTGAAACACTTTTCTAAATTTATCTACTTTAGGTTTAATTACGTATTGGCAATAAGGTGCATCACCATTTTGATCGTAATAATTTTGATGGTAATCTTCGGCCGCGTAAAAAACAGTAAACGGGTCTATAGCGGTAACAATAGGCTTTTCAAACGCACCCGATTTGTCTAACTCTTGCTTGTATTTTTCGGCCAATTGTTTTTGCTCATCGTTATGATAAAAAATAACCGAACGATATTGCGTGCCGGCATCATTACCTTGTCGGTTAAGTGTTGTAGGATCATGTGTTTGCCAAAAAGCTTCTAGCAATTCTTTATACGAAACTTCTTTTGGGTTGTAAACAATTTGACACACCTCAGCATGACCCGTAGTACCGTTACACACCTCTCTATAAGCTGGGTTTTTTACCGTGCCGCCGCTATAACCTGAGGTAACTTTAATAACGCCTTTCATTTCCTGAAAAACAGCTTCTACGCACCAAAAACAGCCTGCCCCAAAAGTGGCAGTATCGGTTGCACTTGTTGCTTCGGTGGTTTTGTTTTCTTCAGTCATTTTTGGTTTTTCTAATGGGTTAGTTTGTTCGGCACAGGCGTTTATAAAAAAAGCAACCACTAAAATAAGGGTTGCTTTTATGTTTAATTTTTGCATCATGTTTAGTTTAGTACAATAATAGACGTACTAAAGCTAATATCCTTACAAATTATTTCTTTTTAACTTTTTCTTTGCCAATAAAGTCATACTGTTTTTTGGGTATATCATGCTTGGTAAGTTTGTAAGTACCATCTACATCATAATTATCTGCTTTTATGCTTATGGTAATAGTTTCATCTCTTTCGTTAGTAGAAGAAGCTGTTGCCTCTATCCAATGTTTTTGTTCTCCTTCATCATCGTAGGTGCTGTCTTTGGTGATTTTATATTTTATCCACTTAAATTCGTGTTTTTCAAATAATATATTACTAAATACTTTGCCATCTTTAAATTCAAGTTCGTCTTCAGTTGGTTTTTTGCTTTTTGGCTGACCATCCTTCATTTCATTTACCTGCAATGTGTAAATTTTTTTGTTCAAAGCATCTTTTTCTCCTTTAAAAGAAAAAAAACCTATAGCCAACACACAAGCTGCAATAATTATTGATTTGGTTTTTAACATCATTTTATAAATTTTTGCTAAAATAATTTATTAGTGGATTGCTTTTTTGTATAGTTTTCAACAAGAATAGTTTTTAAACATTTTTTAAGATGAACACGCCTTTAGCCGAACGAATGCGGCCGCAAACTTTAGATGATTATGCGGGACAAACACACCTTATTGGTGTTGGAAAACCCTTGCGGCGTGCCATAGAGCAAGGTTTATTGCCATCTATGATATTTTGGGGTCCGCCCGGAGTTGGTAAAACCACGCTTGCCAATATTATTTCTAATATGCTAAAGCGCCCATTTTACACACTTAGTGCAGTAAATTCGGGTGTAAAAGATGTACGCGAAGTAATTGAAAAAGCGCAAAGTCAGCATTTTTTTGGGCAGAATAAACCCGTTATGTTTATTGATGAGATACATCGTTTCAGTAAATCGCAACAAGATTCATTATTAGGAGCAGTAGAAAAAGGTGTGGTTACTTTAATTGGCGCTACTACCGAAAACCCTTCGTTTGAAGTCATCCCTGCGTTGCTCTCTCGTTGCCAGGTTTTTGTTTTAGAACATTTAACTAAAACAGAACTAGAAGATTTACTTGCCAAAGCCATTAAAAAAGATGAGTTTTTAAAACAGAAAAAAATTGAATTAAAAGAGACCGAATTTTTATTGCGCGTATCTGGTGGAGATGCACGCAAACTTTTAAATGCGCTGGAAATAGTAGTAAATGCAGCTGATACAGATGAAATTATAATTACGGATGAACTTGCCAAAGAAAGCCTCAACAATAACATTGCCATGTACGATAAAGGTGGCGAGTTGCATTATGATATTATTTCCGCTTTTATAAAATCTATCAGAGGTAGCGACCCAAACGCTGCCGTGTATTGGCTTGCCCGTATGATTGATGGTGGAGAGGATATTAAATTTATTGCGCGCAGATTATTGATTCTTGCCTCTGAAGATATTGGAAACGCAAACCCGACCGCACTGGTTATTGCCAATAATTGTTTTCAGGCGGTTAATGTAATTGGTTACCCCGAAGGGCGAATTATACTTTCGCAATGCGCTACTTATCTAGCTACTTCGCCAAAAAGCAACGCCAGTTACGAAGCTATAAATATGGCTATGAGCCTAGTTAAAGAAAAACCAAATATGCCTGTGCCACTGCATTTACGCAATGCGCCAACTAAGTTGATGAAAGATTTGAATTACGGTAAAGATTATAAGTACGCTCATTCGTTTCAGCAAAATTTTGCCGAGCAAGAGTTTTTACCCGAAGAAATTAGTAACACCAAATTTTATAATCCAGGTAATAACCCAAGAGAAAATGAGCTGCGTGCATTTTTAAAAAACCTTTGGAAAACTAAGTACGGATATTAGTTTTTACTCTTCTTCTAAATCTTCGAGAGCTTTGCCGGCCGCTAATTGTTCTGCCGCTCGTTTGTTTGGGTTTTGTGCTTCAGCAATTATTTTGCCGCTAATTTCTATCCCAATATGATAAAACTTTTTTACGCCAACCATGTTTTCGTCTATCAAAACAAATTGTAAAGGCAGTTTATTTTTAGCACAAAAATTAATCAAACGGCTTTTGTAATCAGTATCTTCATTAATAAGCGTGTTAATATCAAAGTGATGTTTAAAAATATTTTCTATCAATATTTTTTTTGTCTTTACATAGCCAAGGTCTAAATAAATGGCTCCTACCAAGGCTTCAAAGGCATCACCATATAAAGCATACGAAACACTTCCTCTAATATCTGAACGTAAAATTTTATCTATACCAAGTTTAACCGCCAGCTTATTTAACTGAATGCGGCTAACCATGCGCGAGCGGACTTGTGTTAAAACGCCCTCATCTTTGTTGGGTAAAATGCCAAATAAATATTCGGCAGCAATGGTTCCTAAAATTGAATCGCCTAAAAATTCTAAACGTTCGTTACTCCTGATTTGTTGATTGGCAGCCGAACTATGCGTTAATGCTTGTTCAAACAAGGCAATACTTTTAGGATAAAACCCAAATAAGTTTTTAATGCTTTCGGCAAGTTTTTTTTCAGAAGGGGTTTTGTAACGATTTATCTGAAAAATATTCAGCAAAAGAAATTACGCAACAAATTTTTTGAATACAACCGCTGCGTTATGTCCGCCAAAACCAAAGGTATTGCTAATTG
>JBDTJJ010000459.1:0-2512 GCA_039935895.1 Bacteroidia bacterium
GTGCAATGTTTTCATGGTAACGAATTTATGTATGAAGAGATGGAAGGTTTGAAATTTAAAATAGGACCGAAATCTTTTTACCAAACAAACTCTAAACAAGCTTATCAATTATATAAAATTACACGCAATTTTGCGGGCTTACAAGGTAATGAAGTGGTGTATGATTTATATACCGGCACAGGAACGATTGCGTTGTTTATTTCGAAAAATGCCAAGCACGTTGTGGGTGTAGAATCTGTACCTGAAGCTATTGAAGATGCCAAAGAAAACGCACGTATAAATAGCGTAGGTAATACTTCTTTTTATGCCGGCGATATGAAGGATGTTTTAAATGACGAATTTATTTTAGCTAACGGCAAACCAGATGTAATTATAACCGATCCTCCAAGAGTTGGCATGCACCCAAATGTAGTTGCCAAAATTTTAGAAATTGCGCCTAAAAAAATTGTTTATGTAAGCTGTAATCCGGCTTCGCAAGCAAGAGATGTAGCTATGCTTTCTGAAAAATATGTAGTTACCAAAGTGCAAGCTGTAGATATGTTTCCGCAAACGCTGCATGTAGAAAGTGTGGCTTTATTAGAGTTGAGATAAGTTGTAATTGAGTTAAAATATATAAAGAATCATAATAAATATAGGAAATACGCTCTCGCAAAATAAAACGGCTATTTTTGCGTTGTTATTACAATTGTGTTAAAAACGAGTTTTAAAAATAAGGTGTTTAAATTAATTTCTGTGCAAAAGAAACTTGTTTTTCTTGCTTGCTTTTTTGTTTTAACGGCTGCAGCTTTTGCCCAACCCAACACGCAAAATGGTTTAAATTTACCCACATTTTATAACCGTATGCTACACTTTGGTTTTAGTATTGGCTATAACCAAACCGATTTTAGAATACATGCTCAACCAAACTCGCAACTATATCATAATCTGAGAGATACAGTAAGATACCCAAATGATACCTTAAACCTAAAATCAATTACCAGTAAAGCAGATCCTGGTTTTAATTTGGGTATTATTGTCGATTTTAAGTTGCATAAATATGTGCGTTTACGCTTTTTACCGGGTGTGTCTTTTGCATCTCGAAGTTTACTGTATGCTTTTGAAGGTGTTCGTCCGGGCTCTCGTTCTTTCACAGCTATTCGTAAAACCGAATCGGCTTTTGTTTTGTTGCCGCTCGCTTTAAAATTACAATCAAAACGTATCCGTAATTTTGGCGTGTATGTACTGGCAGGTGCTACGTATAGTATAGATTTATCTTCCGGTAAAAAAGATAAATCCAACAGCGATGTAGTGCGTTTAAAACAAGGCGATATTTACTATGATGCCGGAGGTGGAATGGATTTTTATTTTCAATACTTTAAATTTGCTATTGAGTTTAAAGTTAGTACGGGCTTAAGAAACATTATTATACAAGATGGCACTGAGTTTACATCGCCTATAAATAAATTAAACTCGCACGTGTTTACTTTTGGTATTACCTTTGAAGGATGATCAGTACACTCAATTTATTGCTAACACCTTCTGAAGCCTTTTCTGAAATTAATATTAAAGAAAAAGTACGACAAGAATTATCGTTATCCGAAAAAGATGAGTTGCATATTAAATTGCAAAAACGCTCTATAGATTCTCGCCAAAAAAGCATTAAAGTACACATAACACTGCAAGCTTTTGTAAACGAAGCTTTACAAGAAGAATTGCTGACTCCCAACTACCAAAACGTATCCGATAAAAAACAAGTAACCATAATTGGTGCTGGCCCAGCCGGTTTATTTGCTGCTTTGCGTTGTTTAGAAGTAGGCTTAAAACCCATTATTTTTGAACGCGGAAAAGATGTAAAAACTCGTCGCCGAGATTTAGCCATTTTAAATAAAGAACACATCGTTAACCCCGAAAGTAATTATTGCTTTGGCGAAGGCGGCGCCGGAACATATAGTGATGGCAAGCTTTATACACGTGCTTCGAAGCGTGGCGATGTAACAAAAATTTTAAAAGCCTTTGTTTTTCATGGAGCTGATAAAACTATTTTAGTTGATGCACATCCGCATATCGGGACTAATAAATTGCCGAAAATTATTGAAACAATTCGGCAAACCATTTTAGATTTTGGTGGCGAAATTCATTTTAATGCTAAGCTAGTTGATGTTATTAT
The DNA here is from genome assembly GCA_039935895.1 of Bacteroidia bacterium. Classification (GTDB taxonomy): domain Bacteria; phylum Bacteroidota; class Bacteroidia; order B-17B0; family Aurantibacillaceae; genus PALSA-968. The sequence goes on from JBDTJJ010000459.1 coordinate 2,147, forward strand.
TGCTAAAGAAAAAATACAGAGCGTAGAAATTTCTCATCTCGAAAAAGAAGAAACAAAAAATTATCCTGTCAACCATTTAATAGTTGCTACAGGCCACAGCGCACGAGATATTTACGAATTATTCAACAGCAAAAACATAGCCATAGAAGCAAAACCATTTGCTATGGGCGTGCGTGTAGAGCATCCGCAAGAAATTATAGACAGCATACAATATCATTGCAACATCAATCAATTACAAAACGTGCGCGAATTTTTACCGGCTGCTGCATACAGCTTGGTACATCAGGCAAACGGAAAGAGTGTGTATTCTTTTTGTATGTGTCCGGGTGGTATTATTGCGCCTTGCGCCACAGCGCAGCAAGAGGT
>JBDTJJ010000460.1:0-10093 GCA_039935895.1 Bacteroidia bacterium
TAATTCTTGGCATATTAATATCCGAAAGAATAAGAAACGGAATAACATCGGTTTGATTTAAATACTCTAGTGCTTTAATACCATCTTTAAAAAACACAACTATGTTTACATATCCTAAAGTTTGAAAGATTTCATTAATCATTAATTGATCATCTTCGTCATCTTCAATAATAATGACTGGCCCATTTTTATTCATGGTTAAAGATACTTAATTATTATAAGTGTATTTAATTAGCTTAATTAAAATATTTTACTTTTTATTATTTAGCTGCAAAATAAAGCCAATGATTATAAAATTTTACGTAGAAGTGAATGTAAATCTAAGCGGCTACTCTTTGTAAAACAACTTTACAAGGCATTTTAGAAGTTACTTTTACTTGGTGTGTTGAGTATAAAGGAATTTCGAAATAATCGTTTGGTTGCAAGCTGTGTGTTTTTCCATCCACAATAATATCGCAAGTGCCTTCTAATATTAAAAATCTTTCATATTCTTTGTTATGCGTTTCAATGGGAGCTTCATTTTCAATCCAAACAATAGCGGTATTGGCTTGGAGTGTATAACCAATTAATTTTACATAAAATTCAGAAAAATCTTTCGGTATAAAAATATCTTTACGATTAATCCACTCCTTATAATCTTCAACTTTAGAATTTTCATTCAACATGGGAGGAAAAGCAGGCTGTTCGCCATTTTTCATTCTTTCCTGATAATCAATAATAGCCATTACCATAGCTTTTGCAGTAGGATCAGGAGATTCGCTTTTTGTTTGAGAATAGGTTTGCAGTGCTTCAGAAATGGCATCTATCTCTTTTCTAATTTCTTCGTGTTGAGAAACCATTTGTTCTACATCGGCAATTTCTTCATCGGTAGCAAAACCCATAACATAGGCTTCCAATATTCCGGATTCTATATATGATTTTACATCTTTCATTTTCTATAACTTACTTTAATTTTATTAATGTTTTTTATAGACCTCAAATCTATATAATATTTACGTAGATTTTGTATATACGGTTTTATAAAATTCAAATTTTATTTCAGATGGTATGTTTTTAAAAATACTAAGGGTATTTTACATACTTTTATCGTTCAATAGTTGAAATTAATGCCCACGAAAACCAAATACAACGAAGAAGAACTGATAGCGCATTTAGTGTCGAAAGACCAAAAGCGTTTTGAAGCCATCTACGATTATTTTGCCGCCTCTATATTTGGTATCATAAAACAGATAGTTAATTCGGAAGAAATAGCACAAGATGTTTTGCAGGAATCTTTTGTGAAAATTTGGAATAGCTCAAGTTCTTATTCAGCTGATAAAGCAAGGTTATTTACCTGGGTGCTAAACATTGCCCGCAATACAGCCATAGATCATTTACGCTCTAAACATGGCAAAATGGAAAATAAAATCCAATCGATAGATAATTTCGTACATATACCCGGAAGTGAAGGAATTACAGTCGCTAAAAACCACGACCATATTGGGATTAAAAAATTGCTGGGCGAATTAAAAGACGAACACCGTGAGATTATTGAACTTGCTTATTTTGAAGGATACACGCAGGAAGAAATTTCTCAAAAAATGAATATTCCTTTAGGTACCGTAAAAACTAGAGCGAGAGCCGCTTTGCAGACATTGCGAAACGCATTAAAATTATAAGTTGCGCCGTTGCTAACATACAGCCATAGATGTAATTGGCAATTTATAAAATATTAAAGAAATTAATCTTCCATAAACTCAGCTAAATTTATTAAACGATCGCTAATTTCGGGTTGATTTAATTTGGCGGCTAGTATATTCATACCTAATTGCGCTAACTCGTCTTTTTGGATATTAGCTTTGTAAAGCAATTGTTTAACATCTCCTACAGGCTCTTTCTTACAATTTTTCATGGAAGAAATTGCTTTTGTAAGGGCATCTTCTAAGCCATCGGTTTTTATAATTTCATCTGCAATACCCCATTCTAAAGCTATTTCGGGAGAATAATTTTTGCCCGTCAGTACCATTTTTTTTATGCGTTGAGGAGATAACCTATTTAATAAAGCAGGCATAATCATTCCGGGAATTAAACCTAATAAACCTTCGGGTAATGCAAAGATACTTGTCTCGCTAGCAATAACATGATCACAAGCACAAACAATGCCCATGCCGCCACCCGATGCCGCGCCTTTTACAACAGCTATTGAAATGAAAGAACCAGTCTGTAATTTTTTTAAAAACTCACCATACTCTTGCATTTGCGGCATATAGTTTCCACCTGTATTTTTGGCAACCCATTTTAAATCTAAGCCATTGCAAAAAACACTTTCGCTTCCTTTTAAAACAAGAAAACGTGTGCCATCTTTTTCGGATTCGCTTAATTGAGTAGATAAACTACTGATAGATTCAGGGTTTAAAAGCGATGGGATGTTTATTTCTTTAATCATTTTTTAATGCGGTTTACTATTTTTACTAATTATCTTGCAATCACCTAGTTGCCACTACCTTCAGGTAGTGGATAATGCAAAGTTAATTTATTGGCTTTAGCCAAAACTACAATTATCCTTTATTAAATCCATAAAGCGTTAAAAACTCATTATACTCTTGGGAAAATGTTTTCTTTTGGTGATGCGCTTCTTGATTTCTAATATAATCTCTCACTTTTTCAATTCCAGATTGACTAACAGATAGAGCTATATATTCATCTTGCCATTCAAATTTATGTTTGCTTAATTGTTGTTTATTAACCCAAAAAGAAGATTCTCCTTTTATCAGCATGGCTGTTTTAGCTATGGTTTGTTCGGTTCCTAAAGAAATTAATAAATGAATATGATCTTCAACACAGTTTAATGTATCAATAAATATAGATTTTAGCTGGCTGTTTTCTTTAATATGAGCTAACAATAAAGGTTTTAATTCTGCATTAATAATTGGCATTCTGTTTTTGGTTGCCCAAATAAAATGTATCATTACTTTGGTGTATGGCATATCTGTTTTGGCTAAAGCCAATTTATTTTATTTTGTAACCCACGACCTAAAGGTCGTAGCAATTGGTGTTTTTAATTAATTTCAAAATTATCATTTATAATCTATGATTTAAAATATCGGGCAATATTTATTTGATTTCACAATATTAAAGTAGAAAGTTCGTTATTAATATCAGTATGAAAAAAATAGTTGTCATATTATTTTTACTGAGTGCCTATTTTAATACAAACGCGCAATCTTTTATAAAAAAACAACTTGATATTAATTTTGGTTTTGGATTGAAATCTACTTTTATTAAACCAATTTACGCACAAAATTTAGCACTTAATTTAGCTGTAGAATATGGTATTTCAAAAACAATAAGCGTTGGTGCTTATGTTGGTTTGTGTGTCTTCCAGCTTGGGATATAAAGAAAAAGAAGCAATTATTGCTAATAATGTACCGTCTTACTCGTATTATATACAAGAAGTTAAATGGCGTTTTTTAATTACAGGAATTAGAGGCGCGTATCATTTCAATAAACTAATTAAGAATAACAGAATTGATTTATATACAGGTATTATGCTTGGTAATAATTTTGCTAAACAGTATATGCCATTACCTGTAGATAATTTCCCATTAAGTACAAATATTCCAAAACAACCCAACTACGGTGGTTTTATTTATGCCGCTTTTGTTGGCTGTCGATATAGATTTAACGAACAAGCCGGCATTTTTGCCGAGGCAGGTTATGGGATAAACTGCATCAGTTTAGGGTTTAACTATAAAATCATCTTTCATAAAAAAGATAAAACAAAAATTACCTAACTGAACTTATAGTTACGGTAAATATCTTTCAAAGCCTGTGTGGGGTAATGGTAGAAACATGTTTTTTGCCTTATATAGTGCTTTTGTTAGATTTGTATATAAATAATAAATAGATGCGTTTTGTGAAAATAATATTTCTTGCTTTGTTTATTCTAAATTTCACTTCTTTATTTTCTCAATCTAAATCACCTCGATTTGAGAAGCATATTATGATGGATAATGAATTATGGCTTTATCAATATATTACTACTAAAGATTCAGGCTACTGTCTTTTATCAAATGTGCAATCTGGACCAAAATCTACACCTATTAATATAACAAGATTAGATAAATTTGGTAATTTACTATGGAGCAAGAATTTTTTCACATTAACACCAAACTATTATTTTAATAGTGCAAATACTATAGTAAATACTTTTGATAATGGCTTTGTTTTTGGAGGCAATTTTAGTTTTGATTTAATTGCGCAAAACAATATAGATTCAAGTTTTATTTGTAAAATAGATGCCAATGGAAACCTATTATGGACAAAAAAGCATCAATATTTAAATGCTGGATTTGGAAATATAATTGAATTATCTGATTCTAATTTAGTAATACCTTATGCTTATTGGCAAGGAACAAATTTAATTAGTATAGTACAAAAAATGGATAGGAATGGCAATCAACTGTGGGCGAAACATGTTTGGGGTATGTATGATCTAAAAGAGACGCAACGTGGAAACATTCAAATATTATCTAATTCCGGATACATTTTATCTCAAACAGGAATTGCTTACATAAAAGAAATTGATAAAAACGGAAATGATGTTAGGGAAAAAACGTATCACATCTCAAAAGGAAATATTAATCCTTGGAAAATGGATATCAATGATAAAAAAGAAACCATAATAATTTCTGATTATTTTGATTCAAGTGGAGTGAATGTTGGAATTCATTTATTAAAAATTGATTCTGGGGGAAAAATTTTAATTTCTTATATTTATTCAGGTGGTTGGAATATGTGTCAGTCATATTTTGGTCAATACACCAATGATAATGGAATTATGATTAATAGCAGGTTAGTCTATCAAACATCAGCCGGATATTTTACAAAGCATGGAATACTTAATTTAACATTAGACGGAGATGTTAAATGGTTAAAAACTTATGGCCATGATTATATAAGTACAGAATCTGAATTGTCTATCAACACAAAAGATTGTGGTTATTCATTAATAGATTATATATGGGATGTCGATTCGTCTTTTTTACGAATGATTAAAACAGATGTTGATGGTAAAACACCTTGTAATAATGATTCATTGGTACAAGTAAATAAGAGAATTATTCCTTTTATCATTGATACAACTAAACATGTATACTCATTTGAAAATGTGGCGATGCTCCCATTTAATCTTATTGTGACATCAATTTCACCTATAGTAAATACAGTTTGTTCCGACTTTATAGATGGCGGAGGTTGTCATGGTGATACTACAAAGATTGATAGTATATGTATGCAGAAGATTCCAAATATTTTTTCTCCAAATAATGATGGAATTAATGATAAGTTTTTTATTTCAAATTGTACTAAACCATTTGTTTTGACCATTTATAATCGTTGGGGAGAGTTAATTTGCAAACTATCCCCGGCTAATAATGACTGGGATGGAAAGCATCTTGGAATAGAATGTAGTGAAGGCATTTATTTTTATGTTTTAGAATCAGTTAATGAAACAAAAACTACAAAAACAAAAGGATTTATTGAGTTAATAAGATAGTTTTTAAACCTTCTAACTAAACTTATAATTACGGTAATACCCTTCAGAGCCTGTGTAAATTAACAGGCCTTTGCCTTTGTAAGCGGCATCGTATAAACCGGGTACCATATTATAATCGGGTATAAAATCTCCTTCTTTAATACGTTGCTCGCGGAAGTTTTCCATAGCTTCGTATTGAGGCACGGTAATTTTATAACGGTTATCAATCAGGGCTTTTAAACCTGCTTTTTTAGCTACTTCTTTAGAAGTTTCAGTTACTAAAAAACTATAAAACTCGGCACAAGAACCAGAGCCATACGAAAAGACACCAATACGATCTCCGGCATTTAAAGCCAAGGTATCAATAGTGGCTAAAAGCGCAATAAAAATACTTCCGCCATAAGTGCCACCAATATCTTTTGAATAGGTAATAGACGGCAATACTTTGTTTTTAAAACTCTCCTGCACTTCTTCCAAGGTAGCGTCAGACGTCATGTGCAACAAGCGTTTGTGCGCTCTAAAACTCATGCCGCTAAACGGAACGTGATATACATTTTTTGTAAAATAAGTATCAAAATTTACATCATCTACATTTTGCTCATAATCTTCGTAAGCGCCTGCTAAGGCTTCCATATAGGCAAACAAACTATGCTCGCTATTACCAGTTTCTAACCAAGGCAAAGGGCGAATAACATCAGCAACCTCATGCGCATACACACCAAATTTCTCGACTTCTAATTCTAAAAAATCGGGTTTATCAGAAACCAATAAAGCCACAGAACCGCCGCCACAAACGTATTCCCACGGACGATGAATAGAATTTAAACTCTCATCGCTTGTAATAACCAAAGCTTTTTGTCCTTTACGAACCAAGCCAGATGATAACCAACCAACGGCCATTTTAAGTGCTGCAGTGCCCGAGTAACAAGCAATTTTTACTTCAAAGTGACGGCAAGTGCTTGGCAAACCTAAATGATGCAACACCCACGAGCTTAGCGCTTTTTCGCCATCTAAGCCTGTTTCAGACGCTACAATTAATAAACCTATGGAATCAATATCTTCTTGCGTTAAAATTGGCTTAGCCGCGTTAACAGCCATAGTAACAGTATCTTCCCATGGTGGGTTTACACCGCGTTTCTCCACCATTAAATCTTTTTTCATGTGCGCCACATCATAGCCGCGCGCATTAGCCAAATCAACTAAATCTAATTGTAGTGCCGTTGGATAAACACCTATCTTTTCTATTCCGTATTTTTTATTAGTCATTGCGTAAATTGAGGTGCAAATTTAACTATTTTAAGATATTAGACCTCTTTCATAATTGATTAATTTGGGTATAGTTTATTTTCTTTTTCCTTGACGAAAAAGAAAGAAAAAGTCAAGGACGAACGCCAACATTCGCTGCGATTACGCACAGGCTGCCCTGCATGGCTATCTCTGCTCAAGTTCGCTCCGTTCGTCCACCCCGCCCCGGATAGATGTGAACATATTTGCTAAAAAAATTATGAAAGAGATTTATTAATTGAATGCTATTTTTTGGGCGTTACGGCGTGTTGTCATTTCGAGCGCAGTCGAGAAATCTTCTGCGCCGTCGGGCTTTCACTTCAATCTTTGCCGATTTAGCTTATCGTTTTAGTTTTTATTTTTGCTTCGCTGAATGCTGAAAAAGCATTTCAGCAAAAGGATTTTCGTTCTATCCCTAACGCAAAACGCTATACTTTAGTACGAAGCATTATTTGAGTAATAATTTTTTTGGTATAGTGTGTAAAATCTCCCTGCATCATCCAATGATAGTAAGATGGTTCTTTTTTAAAAATGGCTTCAACCGCTTTATCTTTATGTTTCCCAAAATTAAACACTTCTTCTCCTTTAGCGTTCATGGCAATACGGCCCACTAAATCAACTGCCTTATTATCGTTTGTATAAGAGGCCAGCGTGTTTATGTTATTGTGTATAGGTGTAATTAACTCTCCGCTTTTGGTTTCTATTTGTACGTCTTTATATTTTTCAATCTGTGCACAAAATACTTCATACGTGGCTTTTATATCAGCTTCGGCACTATGCGCGTTTTCTAGCTTTTTGTTACAATAATATTTATAAGCCGCTGTTAAATTGCGCGGTTCCATCATGTAAAAAATATGCTGGGCGTCAACTAAATTTCTGTTTTTTAAATCAAAATCAAAACCGGCACGCATACATTCTTCAATTAATAAAGGTATATCGAAGCGTGTAGAATTATACCCGCCCAAATCTGCCTGACCAATAAAATCTAATACCTGCTTGGCAATGGTTGCAAACAGCGGGCTATCTTTTACATCTTCATTTGTTATGCCATGTATTTTTGTGGTAGCTTCGGGTATTGAAACACCCGGATTAACGCGCCATTTTTTTGTTTCGGTAGTACCATCAGGCAAAGCCTTAAGCATGGCTATATCAATAATTCTATCGGATGCCGGATTTACACCTGTGGTTTCTAAATCAATAAATACCAGCGGTTTGCTAAGGTTAAGCATAATTTTGTTTAAGGATTAAAGCAGTTTAAAAAGCAATTATAAATTATATAATTATTAGGCTGTTTGTTTTTTCATCATAATAGTTTGTTTTCTATCAGGACCAACAGATACAATGCTAATAGGAACGCCGGTGCTTTCTTCAATGAAAGTAATATAGTTCATCAACTCATCAGGAATGCTAGTTGCTGCTGTAATATTTTGTTTCCAACCTTTTAAATCTTTATAAACCGGAGTGATATTTGCGTTGATAACATCAAATGGAAGTACTTCTGTTTTTTCGCCATTAATTATATAATGGGTACAAATTTTAATGGTATCAAAATCGTCCATTACATCGGCTTTCATCATAGTAAGTTCGGAAACACCATTTATCATAATAGCGTATTTAAGCGCAGGTAAATCTAACCAACCACAACGACGAGCACGGCCAGTTGTAGAACCAAACTCGTTACCAATTTTGCGCATGGTTTCGCCAGTTTCGTCATTTAATTCCGTTGGGAAAGGACCACTGCCAACGCGTGTGCAATAGGCTTTAAAAATACCAATAACTTTTCCAACAGCGCGTGGCGGAATACCCAAACCGGTGCAGCAACCAGCCGTCATGGTGTTTGAAGAAGTTACAAAAGGGTACGTTCCAAAATCAATATCAAGCATAGAACCTTGTGCGCCTTCTGCTAAAACTTTTTTACCGTTTTTAAGCGCTTCGTTAATGTAGTATTCGCTATCGATATGTGTTAGTTGTTTCAACTCCTCAATGGCCTGAAACCAAGCCGGTTCAAGCTCTGCAAGGTTATATTCAAAGTTATGAAATGCTAAAAGTTGTTTGTGTTTTTCTACTAACGAGTTGTATTTTTCTTTAAAATCAGAAGCGGTAATATCGCCAACACGTAAGCCGTTTCTGCCGGTTTTATCCATGTAGGTTGGGCCAATTCCTTTTAAGGTTGAACCAATTTTTTCTTTGCCTTTAGCAGCTTCAGAAGCCGCATCTAACAAACGATGCGTAGGTAAAATTAAATGCGCACGTTTACTGATAAGCAATTGTTTTTTTATATCGACACCCATTTTTACAAGCGCATCAATTTCTCTTTTTAAAATAACAGGATCTATAACAACACCATTGCCAATAACGTTGGTGCAATGTTTATGAAATATACCACTTGGAATGGTGTTTAATACGTGCTTGATACCGTTAAACTCAAGGGTATGTCCGGCATTTGGGCCGCCCTGAAAACGACAAATCATATCGTACGAAGGGGTTAACACATCAACTACTTTACCTTTACCTTCATCGCCCCATTGTAGGCCTAACAATACATCTGCTTGGTTCATTTTTTTAAATTAAGAAGCGTAAAATTACGTTAAATACAGGTGGTGTAACCTTAATTTAATAATTTGTTGATAAAGAATTTAATAGCAAAAATTTACTTGCATAAAAAAATTTCTTACTGCAATTCTTTATACGAAGAAATAAAACATTAAGAACTAAAAAATGAAGAGAAATTATTCTCGTACAATAATTTTCTGACTATAAATATTTCCATTAGAAGAAGCCACAATTAAATATATGCCCGGCAAAATTTGTTGTGTTACATCTATTGCAAAAAGTTGCGTTTCTTCATGAGTTACAAGCACTTTGCTATAAAATTCTCTTCCTTGTATATCTCTTAAAACAACCAAAACTTCTTCGTTTTTATACCCATCTATCTGCACATTTAAAGATTGATTTGTTTTAACAGGTGTTGGGTAAAAACTAATATTCTTTTTAGCATTAAAATCAACCACTACTACGGTAAAGTATTTGTAATTGCCATTAAAGTCGGTTTGTTTTAACCGGTAGTAAGATGTTCCATTATAAGGCTGGTAATCGCTTTCATAATAATTTTTTTGCGATGTGCTATTGCCAGCGCCTAGTATATCTATCAATTTTGTAAAAACTACACCATCTTTACTTTTTTCTATGGTAAAATAGGCGTTATTGGTTTCTGTTGCAGTTTCCCATTTTAAATCTACTTTGTTATTATTAGCTATGGCCGAAAAATCTAATAAACTAATTGGTAAAGGATCT
>JBDTJJ010000461.1:0-5111 GCA_039935895.1 Bacteroidia bacterium
GGTACACCTGTACATCTTTTTACAGGGAATCATGATATGTGGATGTTTGGTTATTTACCTCAAGAAATTGGCGTAACCGTGCATTACGAACCTATTGAAAGAACATTTTCTGGAAAGAAATTTTTTATCGGGCATGGTGATGGTTTAGGCCCTCACGACCACATGTATAAATTCATTAAAAAAGTGTTAGCTAATAAATTTTTCCAGTGGATGTTTGCCCGCTTGCATCCAAATTTGGGCTTTGGTGTAGCTATGTATTTTTGTCGTAGAAGCCGTATTGCCACCGGAACCAGTGATAGCGTGTATTTAGGTGATGATAAAGAATGGCTGGTTAGTTTTTGCAAAGACAAATTAAAAGAAGCCCATATTGATTATTTTGTATTCGGACACAGGCATTTGCCTATTGAAGTAAACGTTGGTAAAGATTCTAAATATATAAACTTAGGCGAATGGATTAATTATTATACCTACGCCGAGTTTGATGGAACCGAACTTTATTTAAAAAAATATAGTGAAAATTAAAATTCTTACCTAAATTTATAAAGGAATTAGAAAAGATATAGCATGGAAAATAAAATGATGCAAGAGTTGGTTGATGCACAGACCAAGCTGGTTAAAGGTTATGAAACCCTTGGCGAATTGCCTGAAGTGGAGATTGGTGAAACACCAAAAACCGAAATTTATAAAGAAGATAAATTACGTTTATATAGATATAATCGTGATACAGAACCTACGGTAAAAACGCCTGTATTAATTGTTTACGCATTGGTAAATACCTACAAAATGCTTGATTTACAGCCAGATCGCAGTTATATAAAAAACCTTTTAAACTTAGGCTTAGATGTTTATTTAATTGATTGGGGCACGCCAACGAAAGGGGACAGATTCTTAACCATGGATGATTACATTAACGGTTACATAAATAACTGTGTGGATGTAGTTCGTAAAAAACATAAAGTCGATAAAATAAATATCATCAGTATTTGTCAGGGTGGCACGTTTAGCGTTATCTACACAGCGCTTCATCAAGATAAAATAAAAAATTTAGTAACACAGGTTACTCCCGTCGATTTTTCCACCAATGATGGTTTGCTTTTCCGTTGGTCTAAGGATATGGATTTTGACAAATTGGTAGAAGGTTACGATGGTTTAATACCCGGCGATTTTTTAAACGAAGGCTTTAACAGTTTAAAACCTACTTCGCAATTTGTTAAGCAGCAAACTTTAGCCGGTATTTTAGATGATAAAGATAAGTTGATGAATTTTCTTCGTATGGAAAAATGGATAGCCGAAAGCCCTGCGCAAGCTGGAGAATGCTACCGCCAGTTTATGAAAGATCTTTACCAAAAAAACTTGCTTATTAAAAACGAATTAGTAGTTGGAGAAAAGAAAGTAAATCTAAAAAGCATTACTTGCCCTGTGTTTAATGTGTATGCTATGCAAGATCATTTAGTTCCACCAGCAGCAAGCATTCCGCTATGCGATAATATTGGCTCAAAAGATAAAGAAACGTACAGTTTTGCAGGCGGACATATTGGTGTTTTTGTGGGTGGTAAATCTCAAAAAGAATTGGCTCCTGCGGTTGCCGATTTTTTAAGAAAGAGAGATAAGTAACTATAAAGTTATTATAATACTTAACTTATTTCCCTACGCTGAGTTTCAATTTAGCATCTTATAAAATTGTGTAATAAGTTTGGAATGTCTTCTACTTCCTATTTATCAGCATCTGTTACATTTTTGCAAGCAACCCACATGAAAAAAATATTAGTAGCATTATTAATACTGTTTCAAACCTTAGCCCTTGCGCAAAGCGTAAAAGTTAGCACGGTAACAAAACCAGTTATAAGCCTCCTTTTTGGCTCTGGAGAAGATACTGTTTTGTATCCAATAATCACAGCAGAGTCTGACGCTGTAAGCAAAAAAATAAATGAGCAAATTAAACGTGTTTATATAGACTCTGTTTATCTAAACCAACCACTTGACTTAGGATTAGATTCTGTCATTAATAGTGGCTTAATTGCTATGAGTTATGAAGTTACCTACAACAAAAAAAACATACTGTCGTTAACCATAAATGGGCAAGGCTGTGGCGCTTATTGCAGCGACTGGCGTACGTTTTTTAATTTTAATACAGAAACAGGCAACTCTATAACGCTTAACGATATTTTAAAAATTGATAAAATAGAATCCTTTAAGCAACTGGTTTTAAAAAGAAAAACAGAAGAACTTATTGCACACAAAGAAGAACTTGCTGAAGAGGTTAAAAAGAAAGAGATTGATGCAGATAACTACCATTGGGCTATAGAAGAGATAGATAGCAATTGCATAAAATCAATATCGCTGGTTCAATTTTCTTTGTCAGATACACAACTAGAAATAATTGATGATTGTGAGTTTCCACATGTAATACGTTTTATTGAACCAAGCTATAAATTAAATTATACCTACTCCACTATTAAAGAATTTTTATCTCCCTTGTGGGAAACCATATTAATGAAATAAAAAAAAGGCTGTTATATAGAGTTTGTCCAAGTATGGCTCAAGGTTGATAAATATATTTGTGGCAATTCGTGTTTTTTTCGTGGCAGTAGATCCGTGTAATTTACGTTATCTGTGGCTCAAAAACTTTTATCAACAAAACCCTTTATAACACATCTGTTTCGTAAATTTATAGGGTAATTTTTCAACGCATGTTTTTAATATTTGATACCGAAACAACGGGCTTGCCCCGCAATTATAACGCCCCTTTAAGCGATAGCGATAACTGGCCTCGGGTGGTGCAAATTGCCTGGCAACTGCACGATGTAAAAGGCAATTTAATTTCATCAAACAGCATTATTGTAAAGCCTGTTGGTTTTACCATTCCGTTTAATGCCGCGCAAGTGCATGGCATTACTACCGAGCGCGCTTTAGCAGAAGGACACGATTTACAAACCGTAATGAATGAGTTTGTAGAAGCCGTTAAACAAACCAAATATTTATGCGGACATAATGTTGAATTTGATTTAAGCATTGTAGGTGCTGAGTTTTATCGCTTAGGCATGTCAGATTATTTTGCCGGCAAACCTGTTATCGATACCAAAAATGACGATGTTACTGAATTTTGTGCAATACCCGGTGGACGAGGTGGTAAATTTAAATGGCCAAAACTAGAAGAACTTTATGTAAAATTATTTAATCAAGGTTTTGAAGCGGCACACAACGCAGCCTTCGACGTTGCTGCAACTGCCAAAGCATTTTTTGAATTACTAAAAAGAAATATTCTTAAAGTAAGCGAACTACCAAGCACAGAACTTCAAACTATAAATTATGTAGCACCCGATTTATCTCAATTACTTTCTCAGGAAAAAAAGTTAAAGAATCAAGAAGTAAGAGAGAAGAATCAAAATACAACAGACAAAATACAGGATACAGCTTCAAGTCAAACTTCTACTATAAAGTTCTCGCACTTACATAATCACACACAATATTCGGTGCTGCAAGCTACCAGCGATATTGATGACATGATTAAACGTGCCATCAGCTTTGGTTCTCCGGCACTTGCTATTACTGATCATGGTAATATGTACGGCGCATTTTTATTTTGGCAAAGCGTAGATAAACAAAACAAAGGCATTAAAGCGCACAACGAAGCTATTGATAAAGGCGAAAAAGAAGGTGCGAAAAAACAAGAGTTAAAAGCCATCATTGGTTGCGAACTTTATATTTGTAAAGATCGTTTAGATAAAACAAAACAAGACAACGGGTTTACACAAGTATTTTTAGCGAAGAATAGAATTGGTTATCAAAATCTTTCTAAACTAAGTTCTATTGGTTTTACCGAAGGTTCGTATTATGTTCCGCGTATTGATAGAGAGGCTTTATCTCGTCATAAAGAAGGTTTGATTGTTACAACAGGTTCATTAAGTGGAGAAATTCCAAACCTTATTTTAAATGTTGGCGAGACTCAAGCAGAAGAAGCTTTTGTTTGGTGGAAAGAACAATTTGGAGAAGATTTTTATGTAGAATTAAATAATCACAATCTTCCTGAAGAAAGTGTTGTGAATGAAACCTTACTTCGCTTTGCAAAAAAATATGACGTAAATTATTTTGCAGCTAACAACAATTATTACCTCGATAAAAAAAATGCAGCAGCGCATGATATTTTATTGTGCGTAAAAGATAATCAGTTAAAAGAAACGCCTATTGGTCGCGGACGTGGTTTCCGTTATGGCTTTCCAAATCAGGAATTTTATTTTAAATCTCCAGCAGAAATGCAAAAGATTTTTAGTGACATGCCCGAAGCATTGGAGAATACGAATCTTATCGTCGATAAAATTGAATCGTTTAAACTTGGCAGAGATGTATTACTTCCCAAATTTGGTATCCCGGAAGAATTTAAAGATGTACGCGATGAAGACCCTGCAGATGAAGGAAAAGGTACGCGTGGTGAAAATGCGTATTTAAAACACCTTACTTACTTAGGCGCAAAAAAACGCTACCCTGATTTAAATCTGGAAACACAAGAACGTATAGATTTTGAGTTGGCTGTAATGGAGCGAATGGGTTTCCCTGGTTACTTTTTAATTGTATCTGATTTTACAACCAAGGCTCGTGAAATGGGCGTTAGTGTTGGTCCTGGTCGCGGTAGTGCCGCGGGTTCTGTGGTTGCGTATTGTTTGGGAATTACAAACATAGATCCTATAAAATACGATTTACTATTTGAGCGTTTCTTAAATCCAGATCGTATATCAATGCCCGATATAGACATAGATTTTGATGATCAGGGACGAGATAAAGTTATTGATTATGTAATAGAAAAATACGGTGCTAACCAGGTTGCACAAATTATTACTTATGGAACGATGGGTGGTAAATCTGCTATCAGAGATGCTGCGCGCGTTTTAAATTTATCATTACCTGATGCAACCATACTTACAAAATCGTATCCCGAATCCTTGGCAGCTTCTTTAAAAGCATTACTGGCACCCGAAGGAATTGATAAAAAATATTTAGAAGAAATTAAAGACAGACGAGAGTTTGTTGATCAATCGCATAATTTTAGAAAACTTGCCGAAGGTAAAAACCTGCAAGCTGATGTATTAAAACAGGCTTATGATTTAGAAGGTTGT
>JBDTJJ010000462.1:0-6286 GCA_039935895.1 Bacteroidia bacterium
CGGAGAAGGCTGGGCTTTATATTGTGAAAGCATGGGAAAAGAATTGGGGCTTTACACCAATCCTTATCAGCACATGGGAGCTTTAGGTGATGAGATGCATCGCGCTATACGCCTTGTGGTAGATATTGCCATTCATAGTAAAGGAATGACACGCGAAGAGGCTATTGCTTACATGATGCAAAACGAACCTATTGAAGAACAAGGTGCCACTGCTGAGATTGAACGCTACATGGCAGATCCTGCACAAGCTTTATCGTATAAAATTGGCGCATTAAAATATAAAGAGCTTCGCGATAAATACGTAAAACAATTAGCTGCTAAATTTGATATTCGCGAATTTCATAAACAGGTATTAAACAGCGGTTGCCTTCCTCTTTCTGTATTGGAAGATAAATTGGATAGATGGGCGAAGACACAATTGTAAATTCTTATCAAATTAAATAAGATTATTATCTTATAGCATCAATAAATTACTTTGATTGGGATTCATAAAATTTGTAATTCCTTTAAAATCATACAAAAATTTGATAAATCGAAACAATAGATTACACCAAAAAAAAACTTTACTAATCGCTTAATCAACAACCTAACTTTACGACTATTTTATTCTATATCGTAAACCGCCATACAGCATTCGTCCATATATAGGCCCCCAAACCATTGACGCATCAAAATATTGACCGTATGGGTTATTGGCAGAAACAATAGGGTTTAACTGCCGTTCATTCAACATATTTTGTACACCCAAGTAAATATCAAATTTCTGCTTGATGCCTGTTTTGTAAGTTATCTGTCCGTTTAAGATAAAATAAGCAGGCGAATAATTACTTCTTGTGTACTCGGTAGGATTACTTGATGTGTTTGGTAAACGTTTTGCGCCATTCCATTGTGTGGTAAAATCAAATTGCCAATGCTGGTTTTTTGTTTCATAAGCCACGTTAATAAACGCCCTGTGTTTACCTAAAAGATATTTAGGCAACAATTCTGTTGAATATTGTGTGCGTGTATCTATGTAACGATAGGCAACTCTAACATCAAGGCGTTTACGAACTTCCCAATTAAACTCTGCTTGTAAGGTATTAGAAAAGGATTTGCCTTTTAAGTTGTAGAAAAGAACTTGTTGTGGATTTTTATCTATATCAACCACAACCTGATTTACAAAATCTGTACGATAAATATCTAATACAAATTGGGCATCGCGGTAATTGAGTTTAAATTTATGTAAAAAATTTATTCCATAGTTCCATGCTATCTCGGGGTTTAATCCATAAGGCATGGCCGAATTAGATGGTGTAACAATAAACTGACGAGAAGATGCCATAAACGAAGAGTTTTCCGCCAATATATTAGCTGTTCTTAAAGCACGACCACCTGAAGCGCGAATAACCGTATTATCATTATTAAAAGAATAACGAAGATGTAACCGTGGAGTAAAAAATAAACCATAGTAATTATGATAATCTGCACGTAAACCTGCAACTACATTAAAGTGTGTTAAATAAGAATACGTGTACTCGCCAAATATGCCAGGTACAGATTCCTGTCTATTAAACTTAAACTGCTTATATGTTTCAGAAACATTATCTAATAAATAACTTGCACCTGTTTTATACTTGTGGTTGGTATTATTTATAATTCCTTGAAAAATATAATTGGCATAAAATGTTTGCTGAAAACCATAGTAATTATTTAGTCCATAAAAATTATTTTGCCTGTGTTGCAAAAAGCTAAGTTGTAAACCCATGCTGGTTTCGGGTTTATTTTTTAATACATATCCGTTTTTGGCAAATGCATCCCATTTTTCGGAGTTAATACCTATGCCGTAATAAGGTTGCGCTGTTCTTTCTATGGAAGGATTAAAAGCCATTTGTCCACCTTGCCGGTTATCATTTACATAACTTCCTCCAAACTGTCCTTCAAATCCTTTGCGGGTTTGATAATTCCATCGGTTCATGATGTTGTATTGTTTTCCTGTTGGAATATCTAAAAAACCATCGCCGTTAAAATCTTGTTTTAAAGGATTATCACTAAAGTGCGTTAATAGCCCCACACTCCAAACATCATTAAGTTTTTTTGCAAGGTTTAGATTATACTCATTACGACCGTTAGCATTTACATACGTATTAAAAAAAAGTTTTTCGCTTTTCTCAGGCTTTTGTAATTCGGTATTAATCTGCCCTGTAAAACTTTCATAGCCATTAATAACACTTCCCGCACCTTTACCTAACTGAATAGATTGTATCCATGTTCCGGGAATAAAACTTAAACCATACATAGTTGCCAAGCCACGTAGGTAGGGCATGTTTTCTTTGGTAATTAAAGCATATTGTCCTGATAACCCAAGCATTTGAATTTGTTTTGTGCCTGTTATGGCATCCGCAAAATTTACATCTACTGATGGATTAGTTTCAAAACTTTCAGAAAGATTACAACAAGCTGCTTTAGCAAGTTCTTTTTGTCCGAATGTTTCTATTTTCATCGGGTCAAGGACAGAAAACTCGGATGACTTTGTACGATAAACTACATCTATTTCCTTTAATGTCTTTGCATTTGACAAATAAAAATCGGCATGTGTTTGTGTAGTATCTATAAGAGCTGTGTCATTTTCGTAACCGATAAAAGAAATTATTAATATACTTGTTTGCGCTGTTTTCTTTATAGTGTATTTTCCGTTTTTATCGCTTGTTGTTCCTATATTAGTTTTCAGCCAACGCAAAGTGGCGGCCGGTAAATCGGTAGTATCTTTTTTGTCGCTTATTTCAAAAACCTTTCCACTAATGTTTTGGCTTTGCAAAACAATGGAGAATAACAGCCCTACTAAAATTAGACTGCACTTTAAAGCATACGTATTACGCCACATATTATTTGACGCATTTTTTATCACGGAATTTACAACAATCGGGCAGTTTATTGTAAACAGCATCGGCCGCTTTCTCATTCTCTACATCATGCCCGCTTTTTAAAATTGCTTGTTTTATTTCTTGCTCAGAAACTTTGTCGGCACGATAAGTTACAGTTAGCGCCTGGGCTTTCTCATCCCAATTAGCCAGTTTCACGCCCTTTATATCCACTGCATTTTCTATGCGTTTTTTACATTCATCGCAATTGCCTTTTACATTAAAAACAGCCGTAACTACTTCTTTACTTTTTTCTTGCGCATTAATAATGCCACATGCTACTAATAGCATAATTAGAAATATCTTTTTCATGATAGTTTTTTTAATTGAATAATAAATTGATTGCAAAAAGAATATTACCCCAATGGGTAACAGCTACTATTCTATATTAGAAATACCCTGTTTTTAAGATACAGAGGTGGCGAGTGGTAATTGTATGTAGTTTTTGAAATAGTTTCTGAACTACTTTTTATATAATTACAAGTATTAGATAAGGTTGAGTTTATAATAAAAAAATTAGAAATAATAGCAGGCTTTACAAGCAACGCTTTTTCAGAAGAAATAAAATCTGCTTTTACTTGTATTACAGTAACTTCGTTAGAGCAACAATTATCCGTGTTATCGTCATCACCACAGCAACAAGTAGTTTTTGCGAAATAACTGGCTGAATACATTTTATCTCCACAATAATGTACATAGCGTGCTACCCCAGCAACCGAAAACATCAGGTTGAAGATGATAATAAATACAGCTATTTTTTTGATTGACTTCATTTTTTTGATGGAACAAAGTTACAAAAAAAAATATCCTTAATTAAATATCAATAAATGTTCTATTTATTAATCAATAACCATATTTAAAGTGCTACATTCAGTTTGTGAAACAATTTTCACTGTATAAATTCCTTGACGGAGTTCAGATAAATTAATAGTTGTTTCTGTAGATAAAATATGATCGGTTAATATTATTTGTCCAAGGCTGTTATACACAATAATGGTGGTGTTAATATCAAAATCATCAGCATGAAAATTAAATATACCATTATTAGGATTAGGATAAATTCGATAGCTATCCTTTTTTGTAACTGATTTTATTCCTGCGCTAACAGTTTCAAGTTTCCATAATTCACGCCCGGTTATACCATCATTAGCAACAAAAAACAAGGTGGTATTAACGCCTGTTAATGAAAACGGAAAAGAGCTGCCTGTAGAATTGATGTTTTGTACAAGGCTTGTTCCTGCCGTCGTGCCATCACTATTCCAAAGTTCTCTTCCGTCGGTTCCGTTATTAGCGGCAAAATATAATATACCATTAAAATTGGTAAAGGTTGGTGGGTAGGAAATAGACCCAGTAACACCCGGGTTTATATCTTTTACTAATACGGTGCCGCTTGAGGTACCATCGCTTTTCCAGAGTTCGGTTCCTTCGTTTGGTGTGGTAGCACTAAACAAAACCGTATTATTTATAACTGTAAACGGACCTCCAAAAGTTGAGCTAACACTTCCTGTTGAAACATCTTTTAAAAGAACAGTTCCAGCTGCTGTGCCGTCAGTCATCCAAAGTTCTGCTCCATTAATTCCGTCATTAGCAGTTATTATTAATATGTTATTGACCAATGCAACCGGCGCAGCATTTGAGGCGGAACTACCAGGGTTAATATCTTTTACCATTACAGTACCCACATTTGTACCATCAGTTTTCCATAATTCATACCCATCTGTTCCGTTATTAGCCCCAAAATAAATAGCGTTATTAAACAATTTTAAGTTAAAAGGATTTGAACCTACTGACCCAGGATTTATATCCTTAATAAGTGTAGTTCCAAGTGTGGTACCGTCACTTTTCCAAAGTTCTGTGCCTCCATTGGAATCCGCCGCTTTCATATATAATACTCCATTAAAATTTTGAATGCTATATGGTTGTATTGCTTTGAGCATCATTGTTCCGGTCGCAGTACCATCCGATTTCCACAACTGTACTCCACCACCAGTCCCATCATCTGCCGCAAAATAAGCGTTACCATTTAGTTCGGCAAATGTAATTGGCGCTGAGCTACCTGAACCCGAATAAATATCTTTTACTAATATAGTACCCGCGGCGGTACCGTCAGTTTGCCATAATTCGGTTCCATTAATGCCATCATCAGCCCTAAAAAATAAAGAGTTTCCAATTTTAATAAATCCAAATGGGTATGAGCTGCCCGTGCCGGGGTTTATATCTTTTACCATAACTGTTCCCAAGGCTGTGCCATCACTTTTCCATAACTCATAACCTGTAGTAGCATCTTGAGCAATAAAAATTAAGGTTCCGTTAAAGTTAATAAGTGATGAAGCAGAAGAACTATCAGGTCCTGCAAATATGTCTTTTACTTGAGTTACTTGAGCTGATGCAGTTTTTGGAGCAAACATTACAGCAAAAAAAGCTGCGATAATTATAAATATATTTATTTTCATTGTTTTTTTTCAAATTTAATTAATTAATTTTAATTAGAAATACCTAAGACACATTTATTAGGATGTTGTTCTTAAAAATCATGGACTAAAGTCATAGTTTAATTATCTAAGTTCCAGCGGACAAAATGGAATAACAAAAGTTAGCATTATCATACTAAATCAATTTATTGCCCAAATGGTGAAATTAATTGGAGAAACTTTTAAAGACTTTACAAGATTAATCCAAAAAAAAATCGGGAACTTATTTTGAGTAACTCATTCCCCATTTTGTTACGTGAGACTGTTACAAACGTTGATTTTAATCGGATTTTATATTGGCTACTTTTTTGAAATAGTATTACAAGCATAAACGCTTCATATCATGAAAACAACCACCGAAAAACACCAAAACGAAAAAGCTTCCATTTCAAAACATTCTGAATCACATCACGGTTCTAACGACAAAAAATTAATGGAAGATCATTCTAAAAAAACTGAAACTAAAACTTCAACAAAACAAACTGACAAGAAAAAATAATGGTTGTTTATTACTATTGGATAAATAGCAAATTCGACAAAAGAAACCGCTCAGGACTTATTCTTTTATAAGACCAGCGGTTTTTCATTTATGCTTCTTTTGCACTTAATTGATAAGAACTCTTGTATGAGAGATTTGACAAAAAGAACATCTAAAAATAAAACATGCGAAACATTAAGACACTTTCTTTTTTAATCTGTTTTATATTTGTAACAAGTATAATTACAAAATCACAAACTATGCAAATAGTTCCTTTTGTTGATCTAAAAAAATATTCAGGTAAATGGTATGAAATAGCTTCTTACCCACAACGTTTCCAGAAAGGCTGTCATTGCACTACTGCCGAATATACGTTAACCGATAAAGATTATGTTATTGTAGAGAACAGATGTAATAAAGATAGCATAAAAGGAAAAGAG
>JBDTJJ010000463.1:0-3749 GCA_039935895.1 Bacteroidia bacterium
TTTTATTAATAAATGGTTGAAGTTCATTTTCTATAAAAGCAATATAGTTTGCCGAGCCTCCACAGGTAGTAAAATTTTCTTTTTTAAATCCCATTTTATCTAAAAAGTTTAAATCATCTACCTTAAAAGAGCAATCTCTTTTTCTATCTGTATTTTCTATTCCCACAACAATTGATTTAGGAAAACGATTTATCCAAGGCTGCGTATTAAAACGAACAATACCTGCAATATGAAAAAAATCTTCGTCTATTCCTCCATCTATGATATAAATTACCGGATATTTTATAGTGTCTTGTTGGTTGTAATTTTCGGGTAAATAAATATTAACAGTTCTTTTTTCTTTAAGAATTTGAGATTGAATGGCATCACTATATCCGATAACAATAGGATTTTGAGCCTGAGCAAAAAATATAGAAGTAAAAATAAGGAATAGAAATGCCATGTCTTTTTTCATATAATTTTTTTACGTTATACTTCTTCTTTACCAAAAACTTTTTTAAATATACCATTTTTGTTTGTCACTATCCGCCCCACTTTCGTAGTATAAAACCAATAACTAGGAATCTTGTTTTTTACTCGATAAAAGATTAAGTTTGTTAGACAAAAATAAATTCATGAAAAAACTACTACTCATTCTCGCTATAAGTCAAATGGCACTTGCTCAAACAGTAAACGTTACCGTTGATGCTAACGTTGGTAGAAAAAATATTTCACCTTATATATTCGGCAGAAATAATAGTATATCAGATGATCCAAGCTCACCAACAACTGCCGCCACATGGAAAATGATGCGTGATGCAGGCTTACGTTACACGCGCGAAAACGGAGGCAACAACGCCACCAAATACAACTGGCGCAAAAAAATATCTTCTCATCCAGATTGGTATAATAATAACTACGCTCATAATTGGGATTATGCAGCCAAAACCCTGCAAGATAGTATGCCTGCCACGCAAGGCATGTGGGCATTTCAATTAATAGGTTATTCGGCATCTAACTTAAACAACAACTTTAACGATTATGCGTATAACGGTTCTAACTGGTGGGTAGGTACTTGTCAAAATTTAGCAGGAGGCGGAACCCCTAATGGTTCGGGTGGTTGCGCGGCAACGGTGAGTGGTAATACAAATCTTTATTTAGAAAATTGGACAGATGATTCTACAACAGCTATACTTACACATTGGTTTGGCACAGGCGGCTTAGGTTATACATCAAGCAACAAAACATACTGGAGTATGGATAACGAACCAGATGGTTGGGATGCCACGCATGATGATGTAATGCCATCTTTACCAACAGCCGAAAACTATATGCAACTATATTTTTCGGTAGCTAAAAAAGCAAGAGCAAAGTTTCCTAACATAAAATTAACCGGACCTGTGCCTGAGTCAGAATGGCAATGGTATAACTGGAACAATAGCAAAATTACCGTTGGTACACAAAGCTATAATTGGTTAGAATTTTTTATTAAACGTTGTGCCGAAGAGCAAACTGCCAGCGGTATCAGATTATTGGACGTTATAGATATACACAGCTATCCCGGCGAAACAAACAGCGCTGATATTGTACAAGGACATCGTGTTTATTTTGATACCACATATGTTTACCCAGGCGCAAATGGCGTAAAAACAACAAGTGCATCTGGTTGGGATAACAGCATTACTAAAGAATATATTTTTGGACGAATTAATAAATGGCTTACACAATACATGGGCGCAAACCATGGCGTTACTTTGGGTGTATCAGAGTATGATCCTGCCAATAACGTTAGCGCAGATGTTACCGCCAATAGTTACGCTTCGATACTCGGTACTTTTGCCGATAATAATGTAGCGTTCTTTACGCCATGGACTTGGTTTCCGGGCATGTGGGAAACCATGCATTTGTTTAGTCGTTATGGTAAATCAATTCGTGTGCAATCTACTTCTTCCAACGAAACAGATGTTTCAGCTTATTCTTCCATCAACACCGCCGGAGATTCTACGACTGTTATTTTGGTAAATAGAAACTTAACAACAGCACATACAACCCATGTTACGCTTTCTAATTTCACTATATCAAACGGAATCTATAACACCTGGCAAATAAAAAATCTGCCAGCAACCGAAACATTTGTATCTAACACCAATAACGCTTTGCACACAGGCACAGTTACCGTTAGCAGTAATACCTTAAGCATTTCAATACCTGCATTATCTACTACGGCCATTGTTTTAAAAGGTAATAATGTTACTACAGGCATTAACCAATTGGTAAATAATATTAATCAGGTAATGGTTTATCCAAACCCAGCTACAAACAGTATAATAGTAAGCAGTAATCAATTAATTGGCGATATACAAATTACCAATATGTTAGGGCAATCGGTTTGGCAAAACACATCCTACAATGTACAAAGTACAAGTATTGATGTAAGCAGTTTACAAAGTGGTGTTTATTTTGTTACCGTAAAAGATAAACAACAACAAACCGTTTCTACACAAAAAATTGTAGTGCAGCATTAAACTGTTTGGGCGTTCCGGCGTGTTGTAATTTTGTACAAAGGCGAGAAATCTCTGCGCCGTCGGGCTTTTTGCTGCAAATCCTCGGCGATTACGCCTGTGGGTTTTCCGCGTCAATCCCTAACGCAAATAAACTAAATTAAGAAATTATCGTTTCGCTCTTCTTGGAGAAAACTTAGTAAACGGTTTTCTTTTTTCTTTTTTTTCGGGTGCGTATTCAGGTTGTGCGCCAAGTTTTTCTGGGACAGCTAATTTATTTATTTCGTAGCCAATTAGGTCTTCAATTTTTTTAAATTTATGCTGGTCGTGGTCGTTAATAAACGTAATGGCAGTACCCGTAGTTTCTGCCCTGGCTGTACGTCCTACGCGGTGTATGTAGTCTTCGGCATCACCCGGCACATCATAATTCACTACTAAGCTTATCGAATCTATATCAATTCCTCGCGATAAAATATCAGTCGCCACTAACACTTGTAATTTTTTGTTTTTAAAATTGCGCAACACCTCATTACGTTGGTCTTGCTCCAAATCAGAGTGAATAGCAGCTGCATTAAATTTTGCACGTATAAGTTCTCTTTCAAGCTCTTTTACTTTATCTTTTTTAGAAGAAAAAATAATAACGCCGTTCATATCTTTTTCGCTCAGAATACCTTTTAGCAATTCTACTTTTTGTGCATCATAAACTACGTAAGCGGCTTGCGTAACGCCGGCAGCAGGTTTAGATAAAGCAATATTTATTTCGGCAGGGTTGGTTAATATTTTTTTGGCAAGTGTTCTTATTTTTGGCGGCATGGTTGCCGAAAACATAAGTGTTTGCTTTTGCTTTGGTAAATAATCAATAATTTTTTGCAAATCTTCGCTAAAGCCCATATCAAGCATTCTATCTGCTTCATCTAAAATTAAATGTTTTAGATGGTCGGTTTTTACATAACCCGCATTTAAATGAGAAATTAATCTGCCGGGCGTTGCAATAATAATATTAGCGCCTTGCGTTAAAGCTTTCTTTTCTTGCTCGAAAGCACTGCCGTTATTTCCACCAAAAATAGCTAATGCGCTTACCGGTGCAAAGTATGAAAATCCCTGAAGAGATTCGTCAATTTGTATGGCAAGTTCGCGTGTTGGGACAATAATTAAGGTGTTAATATAATCGCCAGGAGACTGAATAATTTTATTAATTACAGGCAATAAATAGGCGGCAGTTTTACCGGTGCCGGTTTGTGCGCAAGCAATTAAATCTTTATTATCTAA
>JBDTJJ010000464.1:0-2902 GCA_039935895.1 Bacteroidia bacterium
TGTATATTTGCGCACAACATGACACTCAATAAGCATCATATTATTTTTAATTGGCATCGTATTAATACGTATTGCCATATTTCTATGCGATACTGTCGCTAGAATTTTAAGCTTATTGTCCTTTTTCTCTTTCAAAAAAATTAATCAAAATTGTCATGAATGCCATAGGTGAAGCCATACTTCAAAATTTAAATACGCTCATAGTTGTAATAGATACTAACGGAGAAGTTAGCTATACAAGTCCGTCTGTACAGCGTTTTCTTGGTTTTAATACCAGAGAGTTATTAGGTAACGGTTGGTGGAATTTGCCACGTGCATCTGCCGAAGAAGGTATGTTGGTTAAACAACAAATAGTATCTGTTATTGAAAAATCGGATAAAATTAAAATACCTGTTTTTGAGCGCGAAGTATTTACTGCCAAAGGCGAAAAAAAAGTAATTGTTTGGAATAGCAACATAGCTGAAGATGGAAGTTTGGTTGGCATTGGCTATGATATAACCGAGCGTAAGCGCGCCGAAAATTTGTTAGATGAAAAGATAAAACAACTTCAGTTAAAAAACTCGGAGATGCTGGAAAGTATATCGTACGCACAACGTATTCAACAAAGTATTTTAGCCAACCCGGATGGATTATCAGAATACTTAACGGGTTCATTTATTTACTATCAACCAAAAGATATTATAAGTGGAGATCTTTACTGGTACTATAAAAAAGGTGCTAAATTATATGTTGCCGCTGTAGATTGCACGGGTCACGGTGTTCCGGGCGCGCTAATGTCGGTTATAGCAAATAGTTTATTGCGTAATACTATTGTAAAACGAAATTTAGAAAATCCGGCAGAAATACTTTTTGCTTTGGATGAAGAATTGCAATCGGCATTACTTACACAAGGTGCTGCTGATGGAATGGATATTGCCTTAGCAGAAATTGATTTAGAGAATAAGAAGATAAAATTTTCAGGTGCGTTTCGTCCGTTAGTTTTGATACGAGCTGGAGAAATTATAGAATACAAAGCCAGTAAATACCCAATTGGTTTGTATGGAGGCATAGAAAAAAAGTTTGATTTACATGAGTTTGATTTGCAAACCGATGATGCTTTGTATTTATTTAGCGATGGATACGTAGATCAATTTGGTGGTGAGAAAAATAAAAAATTTAACCGCAAAAACTTTTACGAAATGTTGCTTAGCGTACAAGACATGAATATGGATGAGCAAGGTTCTTTCTTAGAATATGCGCATAATAACTGGAAACAAAACGAACCACAAACAGATGATATTTTGGTAATTGGATTGAAGATTTAGGTTTTCTAATCCTTCGCTAATGAAGAAACGTTTTTTTATATTTGTACAATGAGAAAATTTTTACTTATTCTTATTTGCTTATTATCTATTGAAAAAAATAGAGCTCAAGCAGTTTATGTTGACGTAAATCCAGACTCCGTTATAAGTATAGTAGGTTGTAACTGTACGAAATCTTCACAATGGGATTTGGACAATGATGGTGTAAATGATTTTAATTTTACGTTAAGTATTCAACCAAATAGTGGCGGCACCAATTATATATCAATCGTGCCTCTTTCTAACAATAGCGTTTTAGACAGTAGTGTACAATTAGGTGAGGTAATAAATAATAAAACCAATTGGTTAAGTTATTCGTGTGTACTTGAAGGAGTGAGTATTTCTGGCTATTATGGGAGTTGGCACCTTAATGTAGATAGTTTTGCTGGAGTAAAATTTTATTCAGGTACTAACTTGTATTATGGTTGGATGAGGTTAGCAACGTTTGTATCACAAGGGGAGGCAAGGATAATTATAAAAGATTATGCGTATAGCAATTCTATTATTACAGCTGGAGAGGAAATGACTAATTCTATAAAAAACGTCAAATTGGATTTAACTACTTACTTTTATCCAAACCCTACGACAAATAATCTACAAATTACTTGCAATAATTTACAGCCAACACAAATACAAATATCTGATATATTAGGTAATGAATTTATAGAGATCATTATGCAAAAGGGTAAATCAAATATAGACGTAAGTAGTTTGGCTAATGGTGTTTATTTTATAAAGACCAATAATGGCATGCAAAAATTTATTAAGCAGTAAATTCCCAAAAGGTTATTAAGTAAGCTTTAAACTAATGCCCAAACGAGTTACATTAAAATTTCTTTCAATATTTGAATGGATTTTATTTCTCCAAAACCTGGAATGTGCAGTCTGTATAGGGTTACAAGTAGGTTTAATAAATCGGCGCGAGTTTTTGCTGTGCAAGAAAAATTACTTTTGTTGTTTAGAAGCTCACTAAAGTGAAAAGATAATTCGCTATCGGCATAGAATAAATGATGTGGTGTTTGCGCTGTAAAATTACCGTCTTGCATATCAAACAAGCAATTTATTTTGCTATAGTTATTGTTTGGGTAAAAGCCTAAGTATTTAGATAATTCTACCAAAAAATGTAAATGAAAATTGCTGGCTTCATAATCTTGATTATCAAAAATAATAAGGCTTTGCGAGATAAATTTATAAAGTTCGGTATTATCGGCTTGCTCTCTTAACGCTTTTAAAAGCACTTCGTTTAAAAAAATGGCGATGGTGTTTTTAATTGGGTTTGAAAATAAATTTTGATAGATGTACGATACGTGAATATCACTAATTAATTGTATGCTGCGCGTTTTTTTTATTTGTTCTATAAATTCTATTTGGTTAAGCGTAATTACGTGTGCCGATTTTATTTTTGATTTTTTAGAATGTCCAATATTTACCACATAGCTTTGTATGCCTTGCTGTAACGTATAAATTTTAAGTATGTTTTTTTTATCTTGAAATTTGGTGTTTTGTAAAATAATGCCGTTTGTTTTTTGTTGCATTTTAGTTCATCAACAAAATTTTAGTCA
>JBDTJJ010000465.1:0-2741 GCA_039935895.1 Bacteroidia bacterium
GTGATGGTTACGTGATAGAATTACAACACAGCAACAATTTAATGAGCATTTACAAGCACAACAGCGATATAACCAAAAACATTGGCGACCACGTAAAAGCCGGAGAACCCATTGCCATTATTGGTAATACAGGCGAAACAAGCAGCGGCACACACCTTCACTTCGAGTTGTGGTATAATGGTATTCCTATCAATCCACAAGATTACGTGTTGTTTTAATCTACTTTACTTAGTTTGTTTTGTAAAATATTTGGCGGAAAAATCTTGAAGGAATTATAAAATCTATTTAGATTTTACTTTAATTTTAAATAATTCAACTTTAGGTTCTTGCTTTTTAAGCAAGCGTTGAATATTTTTTTTGTGGGTAATAATTAATAAAGCCGCAACCATAAAAGAGAATAATATCAAAGCAAGCGGACTGTTATGCAAAACCATTAAAACTACAAACGGGAAAGATAAACCTGCACACATAGATGCCAACGAAATATATTTGAACATAAAAAATACGATTAAAAAAACACCTAGTGCAATGCCAGCTCCTATAGGAGTTATAGCTATACCTACACCTAATAAAGTAGCCACGCCTTTACCGCCTCTAAAGCCTGCAAATAATGGAAATATATGTCCTATTACAGCTGCAATACCTAAAGCAATTTGGTAATTTATAAGTGGGTTTGAATGAGATGCAAACGCGCTAAAGTGAGCCAAAGCAACCGCTAAAACTCCTTTTAAAATATCCATTATTAAAACTGGGATGCCTGCTTTTTTTCCTAAAACTCTAAATGTGTTGGTGGCACCTGCGTTACCGCTACCAAATTCGCGTACATCAATGCCGTAAAACAACTTACCTACCCATATTGAAAAAGGCATAGACCCAACAATATAAGCTGCTAAGATTAAAACTACTTCAAAAGCGTTGTTTAACATATACACAAAGATACAAAAAAATTAAATTGGGTAATAAATGTTAAATAAATATCAATAAATTGTTAATGAGTAAATAACTGAGATTTATGCTGAAATAATACAAGCACCAACCGTTACAAAACTTGTTTCGTCAATTAAAATAGCGGCACCATTACTTGCTAATTTTTTATAACTATCAATAGCTAAAGGCGAAGCTGTTTTTAAAACAACGCTGCAGACATCATTTAACTGTGCTGATGTAAAACCGGTTTCTTCTTCTAAGGTGTTTACGTTTATTTTGTGTTTAATTTCTTTAACCACACATTTAACTTGTTTGGTTTGATGTTGTAGAATATATTTTGAACCAACTTCTAAAGGCTTAATATCCATCCAACATAAAACGACTTCTAAATCATTTGTAATTTTTGGCAGCGAGTTTTTTGTAACCAGCATATCTCCACGGCTAATATCTATATCATCATTTAACCTAATGGTAATGCTTTGTCCGGCAAAGGTTTCTGCAATTTGTTTTCCGCCAAGTTCAATTGCTTTTATAGTAGATGAAATTCCCGATGGCATAATTAAAACTTCATCTCCGGTTTTTAAAATGCCGCTTGCTAATTTTCCGGCGTAGCCTCTGTAATCATGTAGTTCTTCTGTTTGCGGACGAATAACATATTGCACCGAAAAACGTACATCGGTTAAATTAACAGCATCATCAACTTGTATGTTTTCTAAAAGATGTAAAAGAGATTCTCCTTTGTACCAATCCATATTTTTAGATGGTTCTACAATATTATCTCCACTTAAAGCACTGATGGGAATAAAAGTTACGTGCTTTAAATTTAATTGCTGCTGTATTTTTTTATAATCGTTTACAATTTCATTATAACGTTCTTGCAAAAAATCTACTAAGTCCATTTTATTAACGGAAACAACAATATGATTTATTCCCAATAAAGAAGCGATAATGGAATGCCTGCGTGTTTGCTCTATCACACCATTACGCGCATCAATTAAAACCACCATCACATCGGCATGACTAGCACCCGTAACCATATTGCGCGTGTATTGAATGTGCCCAGGTGCATCTACAACAATAAACTTGCGTTTAGCGGTAGAGAAATATTTGTACGCCACATCAATGGTAATGCCTTGCTCGCGTTCGGCACGTAGGCCATCGGTTAAAATGGCTAAATCTATTTCGCCGTTTTGTTTGTTTTTACTTTGCTTTTTTATAGCCGCTAACTGATCTATTAAAATAGATTTACTATCGTACAACAAACGACCAATGAGGGTGCTTTTACCATCATCAACGCTGCCTGCAGTTATAAAACGTAGTATATCCATTTAAAAATAACCGTTCTTTTTTCTGTCTTCCATAGCCGCTTCAGATACTTGGTCATCAATTCTTGTTTCGCCGCGCTCACTAATTTGCGATGCCGTAATTTCATTTATCACCTCATCAATTGTTGAAGCGTTAGATTCTACAGCGGCCGTGCAAGTCATATCGCCAATGGTTCTGTAACGTACTTTTTTGTTTACGATGGTATCTTTTTCATCCATCTGAATAAATTCAGATACGGAGACTAATTGATTATCTGCTGTAACTACGCATTGGCGCTGATGCGAAAAATAAAGTGAAGGCAATTGTATGTTTTCTTTTTTAATGTAATTCCAAACGTCGAGTTCCGTCCAGTTGCTAATTGGAAACGCGCGTACATTTTCTCCTTTATGAATTTTACCGTTGTACATATCCCACAATTCTGGACGTTGGAGTTTTGGATTCCATTGTCCGAACTCATCTCTTACCGAAAAGATACGTTCTTTGGCTCT
>JBDTJJ010000466.1:0-6202 GCA_039935895.1 Bacteroidia bacterium
GCTCTTTATTGATTTCATCTTGCGCTTTTAAAACACTCTCTAATATTTTAGCTCTAATATGCGGTTTGTAAGGGCCATATTGCCCCTCTAACAATTGACGATTTCCTCTTCCAAATTTCTCTCTATACTCTTCTTTATTGTCACGTGATTCAACTAAAAAATCTCTTATCTCTGATAATGGCTCCATCCAAGCTTCACCATTTTCAATTAGAGCATCCATTGATTTATCTTTTGATACAACGGTACAAACCCAACATCCAAAACGACTACTTCCGCACGAAGGCGTTGTTTCATCTATAACTAAAGGGCAATCGCCACTATTAGCATTGCGATATAATGTAACCAACTCTTTATGAGTACCACCCCAAGGTGGAGACACTTGCATTAAGTATTGCCACAAATCATTTGTTTCAACATCTTTAATTGGCGCATAAACAAAGGCATTTGGTAAAATATGTTTACGCAAACGTTGCCCTTTAATTTCATGTTTTTTTATTGAGCGAGCCCTTGTTACACTTTCTGCGGAACGTGTACCAAGTAAAATAATTGCCTCTCCTTTTTCACTAATTTTTTCAGTAATAAAACGAGTCGTTGGATTTATTTTTAAGCGTTCAGTACACCATCTAAATATATTTGTTGGCGACGGATAACCTTTGCCGGCAACATTTAACCAAAAAGTATCTTCTAACCGTGGGCGTGTTCTTTCAACACGTATTGGTAAGCCTTGTTGAACCGCGGCTTTCTCAACTCTTTTTAAAGTTCTTTCAATAAAGTCAACAATTCGTGGGTTTTCAACTAATGTATCGTTACAAACAACGTAAATATCTCTTGTCCAAGCTAAATCTTTAATTTTTGATAAGGCATTCCAAACTAATTGCAATAAAAGGGTTGAATCTTTTCCCCCACTAAAACCAATAATCCAAGGACGAGGATTGTCATCATGCAAGTATTGGTCAATTATTTCAGATTCAATATATTCTATATTCAAATTCATAACGTAAAGAAATTTAGCGTAAATAAGGTCTAAAAATTAATTTTATATGCCTTGCAAGTTTGCAAAGCCATATATAGGGGGCTGCAAAGTTGCAAATGAGTTAACGTATTTGTTTTCAGCTTGATAGATAATATATGGTTTCTTTATTTTCAAGTCGTTTGTAAAGAAGTTTGCCAATACCACTTGCATCAGGAATCTCTAATTTATTTGTTATAATTGATTTTAATCTTGTTTCAATTGTTCGTTCTTTACAATCCATTTCAAAGCATAATTTTTCAATTAGATTAGATTTACTTATTGGTTCGGTTAAAATAGTACCAATTAATTCAATGGTTTCATCAGGCACTGCTTTTTGGTTTCGGTTATCTTTTATTTCATTGATAGTGTTAAAGTCTGCAATAATTAATCCTTTTTCGGTATCGGAATATTGTACATGAAATGGTTGATGTTTTTTTGAGCTTCGGCATTTTAGATAGGCAATTTTTATTAAATCGGTATTATGGTTTTGCGCATCCTTCTCGAAACCTATTTGTATAACTGTACTGGCTTTGTTTAAAATTTCGGTACCGAGATGCCCGCGTGCTTTATCTGCACTATTAGGGTTTTCGTGTATTAAACAAAGAAAGGTTACATCATAACGATTGATGGATTGGTTCATCATATCAATTAACTTCATGCTATCTTTTGTATCGTTGAAATTAAACACGCAATCGGTAATTACATCAAGCACAATAAAGAGATGCACCGGAAACTGTTTGCGGATATGTTCTAAATAAATGTTGAGCATATCAAAGCGTTCTTCGCGCGCAAATTCTAATAATGAAATATAATCGAAACCATAAGGATGGTCTTGCACATTATAACCTGCTTTTATTTGTATTTGTTGAAGAGAATAAGGCAGTTGGTCGGATAGATTACGTTCGGTATCTACATAGCAAACAGCATAACGTGTAAGCAAATTAGTTTTAAAGCCTAATAAATCTCTATGGCTATGGGGCGTTTTTAAAAGAGATGCACAAACGGTTTCGGCAAGGCGTGATTTATGCACGCCTGCTTTGCCTTGTATTACATTGATTGTTTTTGGAAAGAATACTGGGTTTTCGTTTTGCCATAATATAGGTTGGCTAAAAGAAATTGTTTTGCTTTTGTTTTCTTTGATTTTTGCTTGTGATTGCAGGAGTTGTTGCAACCTATCATCCTTGCCCTTGCCGGAGGCAAGGGCTTGTGATGTTGTATTTGGTGGTGGTATGTCGAACATTTTGTTTTAGTTGTTGATTAATAGTGAATAGTTGATACTTTCTTTTGCCTTGACGAAAAGAAACAAAGGGTAAGACTGCTGGCTGATACTTAATTATTGATAATATGACAATGCCATGAAGTAAACTTTGATGTGGTTGTTTTCGAAACGAACGGTTGCTACCCAGTCTTTGGGTGGCCGCCCTTGTATTTTTCTATCTTGCTGAATGCAACTCTCTAAACTCATTATCATAAATTTGTACTTTGTTTCATCGATGCGAAAGAACAGTTCTGAGAAACATTCATAACGAAGTTTATCGAGTTGTAGTTTTTCAAATAACTTGTTGATTTGCATTTTATCCGCATTGTTATCGTTAAGCAATTTTTTATAGTAGCTAACATTTGACTCTAAGTTTTTCTTATCACGCGCAAGTATTTCTGAAACTTGTTTCAGTAATTCAGGCCAAGTCATGTCGTGAATCATTTCTTTGTAGGTATCCATGATTATTTACGGCTAAAAGATTTGATGTAATGTTTTTCCATTAATTGCTCTACATCATGCAGGCGGTAATAAATTTTGCTGCCTACTTGGGAGAAAGAAATTTTTCCTTCATCACGCCATGTTTGTGCGGTACGTTTACTGATTTTCATTAGTTGAATGAAATCTGCGTTGTCGAGAAAAACCTCTTTAGGATTTTTCTCTTTTTCGTTCAACTGCTTTACAATTGCTTCGAGTTTTGTGAGCAAATCGTTGTATTGCTCTTTAGTTAAGATTACTGCTTCCATATTGCATAGTTTTTATTGTTATGCAGCAAAAGTGGTTGGAAGAGAAAAGTCGATTGGTCTCTGTAGGACTAGTTTAGGACTTTTTGAAAAGCTAACTATTTGATGTTGAGTTTAATTCTTTTTTCGGAGTTGGGGCGTTTCTCTGGTCGTGCAGAGTTAAGAATTGTTTTAACAGTATTGAGGCTTAAATCATTTTTATTTTTATCTACAAAGTTGGTAATGATAAATTGTGCTAAATCATTAAAACCTATATCCAGTAAGGGTTTCCCATCTATGATGATTTCTTTATGAAGCTGATAAAACACATCTACAAAAACATTGGTTTGGCAATTGAATTGTATTTTTTGAGAAAGTCCTACAGAATTATTTGTAGGACTTGTAGGACTTTTTTTATCAGCAAAAACAGCCATTCTTTTTTGACTTAACTTGTTTTTAGTTTTAAGTAAATCAATTTCGAGATTTATTTTTTCATCAAACGAAGTTTCATTTGGATTAGTAACAAGTGGTTTGTTTTGTAGGTACTCGGTGCGGGCTTCCATTAAAAAGGAAAGTTTTTCTTCGTAATCGTTGTATGACTTTATCTTGCTTTTTACTTTATCAAAATCATATTTTAATACCGGATTAAACTTGTTGTTTTCAATATCTTGGCGGATAAGTTCGATAAGCACAAGTGCTTTTTCAATCTTGGTGTTTTGCTCTTTGGTTGTGAACTGCTCTCGATTTAGGTCGATTAATTTTTCTAATTTATTAAGCCAAGTAAATGGATCGGATAGATGCGTGCATTGGTACTGGATAAACGCTTTTATTTTTGACTTAGGCAAACTAACTAATTTATGCAGCAAACAAGCGCAGTATTGCTGCAACAAAAATTTACCGGATTGCAGGAAGCTAGAAACTTGCTCGCTATTAAAAGCTGTAATATCAAACTCTTGTGCTTCGGTTTGAGAACTATCTACAATTGGGTGCTCGGCAAATGGCGAGCTGATTATTTGATTAGGCATACTTGAAAATTGAAACCTAAAAATAATAAGCAAAAAAGCACGATTTTAAATTGTTAATAAATTTAGCTATTGATTGCTAAAATAATTAGCAATACGTTAATTAAACACCTCCATTGCCCTATCTAAATCTTCATTTACAATTTTAGCATAAACCTGCGTGGTTTTAATAGAAGCATGCCCCATTAATTTAGACACATATTCAATGCGCATGCCCTTTTTTAAAGCACGAGTAGCCCACGTATGCCTAGAGGTGTGAAAATGTATATGTTTATCTATACGTGCCAAATCTGCTATTTTAACAAGTTCTTTATTACACATAGTGCCGGCGCTGCTTATTGCACGGTATAAATAACGGCCGTCATTGTAATCTTTACTTAAATCAAAGTAGGGAAATATAAATTCATTGGGGCTAACGTCATCGTAATAATAGAGTTTTAAAATGTCTTTTGCTTTTTGTGGGAGCTTAACAGAAATAGTACTGTTTGTTTTTTGTGTATTGAGTAATATTCTATCTCCATCATAATTGGACCACTTTAATTGCACGAGATCAGATATTCTCATTCCGCCTGCATAGGTTGCGAATATGTACATATTACGCGCGTTGAAAGTGGCTGGCTCATCTTCGAGTTCTAAATTTTCAACTAATAGAATTTCTTCTTCAGTCAGAAATTCTTTTTTAGTGTTTTCCCATTTTAATTTAAACTTCAGAAAAGGGTTTTTATCGTAGGTAATGATATCTTCTTTAATGGCTTCATTTATTATTCTACGGATTAGCTTAAAATTTGCTACTACTGTATTGTTTGAATTTTTTAGAGTATGACGCAAATAAAAATCATATTTCTTTAACCAGGTAACATCTAATTCATCAAAAGTGATATCGCCACCTCCATTGTATTTTTTTACTTTTCCTATAATATGTTTCGTTTTATCAATAGAAGAAGCCTGTAGTTTGTTTTCCATTTCGGTAAAATACCTGTCGGCATATTTAAAAAAGCTTTCCGGTGCTTTTCCGATTACTGCTTCTTTAATGTTTTTAGAATTTATGGTTTTGGATTTAGTTTCAAGCTCTAATGCATGGCCTTCGGCTTCTGCTAATTTGTGTGTTATATAGTTATTTAAACGTTGTGAATTTTCTAACCCTTTTTTTACACGCTTATTTTTAGCATCCCAGTATTTTTCTGGTACCGCTATGCCTAATGAAATTTGCTGAGAATTGCGGTTTTTAATTATTCTAAGGTATAACGGAATTTCCCCATTTTGGTTAATTTTATCCTTTCTAAAAAGTATTTTTACACTTGCAGCCATATTAAATCTTTATTCAAAACTAATTTATTGAGTAAAGATATTGGTACAACAAGAGGTACAACATTTCAACAATTCCTTTGCTTTGAAAAAAACCACATTGCTTTATAAATGGCTTGAAACCATTGATAATAAAGAGAAAACGAAGAAATCGAAATTTTTTTGATGGCATAAATATCTAACGCCCGGGACCTCAATCAAAACCCCAATAGCGTTAAACACTATTGGGGTTTTTTATTTTTCTGCTTACATTTTGTATTAGCCTAACCTAAAGGCAAAGGTTATTGCATGTTGTTTTATTCAAATGTTATACAAATCCTAATATCTCAAAAGATATATCTTTAAATGTACATTTTGTTCTATAACGAAATGATTTTTGTTATTTAATTATATTATAACTAATGCTTTAATCAACTTCATGGTTAAAATAATGCGTAGATAAATTATCTAACTTTGTAAATTAATGTGCTTACAAATTTCTTAAGTTGATATGATGCAAAAAAATAATTCAATATTTAGCGACCCCATTCTAAATGAAGAAATAGAAAAAAACGCAAGAACTAAATCTTTTAAGAAAGGTGAAATTTTAATGAAGCCGGGCGATGAGATACTCTTTATTCCCATTGTCCTTAAAGGCAGTATTCGGATTATAAGACAAGATTTAGATGGTGCCGAAGTTTTTTTGTATCACTTATATCCTGGGCAAACGTGCGCTATGTCGCTTACCTGTTGTCAATCTGGTAAAAAAAGTATGATTAGAGCTGTTGCCGAAGATGATACCGATATTTTACAAATCCCGGTAAAGCTTACTGAAGACTGGTATAAATTTCCGGAGTGGAAAGCATATATCAGTAACAATTATAACAGTCGCTTTGCTGAGTTA
>JBDTJJ010000467.1:0-4905 GCA_039935895.1 Bacteroidia bacterium
GATTGCGAAACCTTTTTTGGTAAACACATTCATTTAGAATTATTTGTAAAAGTTGATAAAGACTGGCGCACAAACGATAGTCGTTTAAAAAGATACGGGTATAATAATTAAAAAGTAAGAAGTTAAAATTTAAAAGAAAGAATCTTGTAATGAAGACAGGCGTATTGCTTATTAACCTCGGAACCCCTGATAATCCATCAACTCCGGCTGTTAGAAAATATTTAACCGAATTTTTAAACGACAAACGAGTTATTGATATTTCGGCCGCAGGCAGATTTTTTTTAGTCAACTTATTAATCGTTCCTTTTCGTTCAGCTAAATCGGCTAAACTTTATAAAGAAATTTGGAGTAAAGAAACCGGTTCTCCGTTGCTATACAACAGCATGCAACTAAAAGAAAAAGTGCAGCAAAAAATGGGAAGCGATTTTGTGGTAGAACTTGCCATGCGTTACCAAACTCCCGATATAAAAACTGCTTTAGAAAACTTACGAAAACAAAAAGTAAAAAAACTGGTTGTACTTCCACTTTATCCTCAGTATGCTTCATCTAGCACGGGTTCTACCTTAGAAAAAGTATTTGATGAAATAAAATCTTGGGAGGTTATTCCCGAATTAAAACTATACAGCAACTTTTACGATAATCCAGATTTGATTGATTGCCATGTTGAAAACGGCAAACAATTCGATTTATCAAAATACGATCATGTTTTGTTTAGTTACCACGGTTTACCCGAGCGTCAAATAAAAAAAGCATCGGCACATTATGGCGATAACTCTTGCGCTTTAGGCACTTGCTGCGAAACCATTACCGATAAAAATCAATATTGCTACCGTGCCAATTGCTTTAAAACCACGCAACTTATTGCGCAAAAATTAAACCTGTCAAAAGAAAACTATACCATTTGTTTTCAAAGCCGTTTAGGGCGTAGCGAGTGGATAAAACCTTATACCGACCAAGTTTTAAAAGACCGCGCAGCCAAAGGCGATAAAAACATATTAGTATTTTCGCCTGCGTTTGTAGCCGATTGCTTAGAAACTATTTTTGAAATAGGCGAGGAGTATAACGAGGCGTTTAAAGGCTATGGTGGCGAAAAAATTACACTTGTACCAAGTTTAAACAGCAACGATAATTGGGTAAACGCTATTGAGAAAATGATTTTAAAATAGCTTTTGGCGTTTAAGTTTTTAAATTATAAAAAGGTTTTCTTAAAATAACCTAGCCAATAAATCTATTTTTTAATGAAAGAGGGGGTAGGTAGCAAAAATTCTTTTTTAGTAAACGTTTTCTGTTTTTGGCAATATAATTATAAACCCAATCTCGTATAAATGTTGGAAATATTTTTAAAATAATAAGCCAGCTATAAGGCACCTTTAAAAATTTAGTAAGGTTTAATGCCGCAGTCGATTTATAATAAACAACTTCATCAATCAATAAAACTAAAGTACTTAGTTCGTTAAAATTATAATTGTATTTTTCTAAAGCTTGTTTTGCATAAGTAGATTGCAAAGAGCAAAACAAAATAGCCTGCCCACTTTTTTTTTCATGATCTATTACAAACTTAACCGATTTGTTGCATAATGCACAATCTCCATCATAAAATAAAATTGCTTTTTTATACATTTAATAATCCAGGTGCCTACTCGGCAGTTGCGATATCGTAGTTTACAGTAGATTTTGTATGGGGTATATTAGCATGTGTACCACCATTTACATGACGAGAACCTAAGCCGCCAACGTTATAGTTTGCAATAGCAAATAAATAATAATCGCCGGGATATAGACTAGCAATTGTAAAATTGCCTGAAGCATCTATATAAACTTGGTTATCATATTGGGTAGGATCGTTACCAGGAGAAGTAGTTGCGCCATATTTAATATAAACTGTACCCGAAGTTACCAGGTTTCCTTTAAATATAACTTGTCCAGATATCTGTGCTTTTCCACCTGATGCATTTTTTTTGCAGCCTAAAAAAAATAAACTAACAAATAAAATTGATGCAATTAATTTAAATTTAAACATGTTTTTCTTACAATTAAGTTTTTAAATATGAAGCAAAAGTAAGCAAAACTATTAGTTTTTTATAGGAATAGGCAAGCCATCTAATTTTAATTTGGCATTCATTTCTAACATAGCTGCCAAGGTTAATTGCGAGTAGTTTTGCGATGCGGTTTTAAATGCTTTTGCCTTTGTATGCCACAGAGTTTGTATTAAAGCAAAATTGCCTTGAGTAGGTTTCATAGCTTCTAATGCGGCCTTTACATTGCCCGCTCCGGCATGATAAACGTGCATAACCAATAATCTAAACCATAAATCGTTTTCATTATACGAAATACAAAGGGTATCTAAAATTTCTTTTGCTTTAGGAATGCAAATCTTTTTTAGCAGACTTGAAGATGCGTAAGCAGATCTATCAAAATCAGCACGCTCATCAATTTGTTTATTAACTTTTAAGCCAAATAATTTAGCAACTCCTTTCATTAATTGAAATGGGCCATAAGCGCCTACATTAGATTTTTGTAATTTATTAGGACTTTCTATTAATAAAATAGCTTGCGCATACCAAGGGTCAACATCATTAGCCATAAAATCATCAATACCTCTGTGCAAATTTGGGTACGCTTTATCAAAATCATAAAAAAAACTTTTCCCTTCTACCAATAAAATACGTGCGCTATCAGTTAAGCCGTTAACATTACGTAAGCTATCTCGATAACAAAGTTTTTGCGCATCAGTTAACGTATTCCATTGTTTTAAATGCACACGTTGAATAACGCAACGATCATTTGAATGACACAACAAAGCAGAATCTTTTGTTAGATGCATAATAGAACGCCAAAATATTACTTGTGGCAAGGTATCGCAACCTAATTCATAAAGTTCTTTATCGTAGATATAACTTTCTTGTTGTTGCGCTTCGGTATTAAAAACAGAAATTACATCTTGTTTGTAACCTGTTGTTGTTTCATTTTTTTCGGTAGTAGAAATTTTTGTTTTTGCGACAGTCGGTTTTTTTTCATCAGGGTTTATACCCGATAAAAGTAAGGTAGATAAAGCAGCGGTAATATATAGTTTGTACGGTTGCATTTGTACAATGTTATTTATTAATATCTAAGTTACGAATAAAAATTGAATAAGTTATACACATCTTGTTTTTAATTACGATGTTTATTTCTGATTGATAAGTTTATATTTGAACCAAATTATTTAATCTGTTAAAATGAACAAACTTTTTATTACGGCTGCAACCTGCATTATATTAGCTTCTTGCGGTAACAACAAATCATCTAATAATAAAACAACAACCATGCCAAATCAAGATTCGCTTTTTGATGCGTACAAAAATACATTTGTAGAAGACCTTTGGAAACAATACCCAAGCTGGGCTTCCAGCCAGGGTTACCATAAATACGACAGCGTTTTAGTTGTGCCAAATGATGAAAGTCGTGCAAGAGAATTAACATTTTGCAAAAGCAATTTAAACGCTTTAAAAACATTTGAAACAGCCAATCTATCCGATAATAATAAGACAGATTATTATATGATTGAAAACCAACTAAAATCAAGCGAGTGGTCTATCAATAGTTTAAAAGCTAATGAATGGAATCCTTCTGTGTTTAATATTTGCGGTGAGTTTGCCGAAATGCTGAATAACAACTACGATACGCTACCTGTTCGTTTGCATAATTTTTATTTAAAAATGAAAAATATTCCGGCATATTATGAAGCCGCTAAAAAGCAAATTAAAAATCCAACGTTAGAACATACGCAATTAGCCATCGATCAAAATTTAGGTGGCTTATCTGTTTTTGAAACCGATTTAGCAGACGCTTTGAAAAAAGATAATACTAAAAAAGAAATTAGCGACGCTATTCTTGTCCGCGCCAAAGAAGCTATTGCAGCTATTAAAGATTACGCAGAGTGGTTAAAGAAATTAAAAAATGATAACCCGCGTAGTTTCCGTTTAGGAAAAGAATTGTATGCTAAAAAGTTTGAATTTGATATTCAATCGAGTTACACGGCAGATGAAATTTATCAAAAAGCAATTACACACAAAGCCGAATTGCACCAACAAATGTTTGATATTACGAAACAGCTTTGGAGTAAATATTTAGCCGACAAAAAAATGCCTGAAAACAAATTGGAAGCCATTAGAATGATGATTGATAAATTATCGTTACATCACGTGGCAGCCGATTCGTTTCAAATGGCTATTGAACACCAAATACCTTTATTGGTTGAGTTTATTAAAAAGAAAGATTTAATTTATATTGATCCTTCAAAACCTTTGGTAGTGCGTAAAGAACCGGCTTATATGGCTGGTGTAGCAGGTGCTTCTATAAGTGCGCCTGGTCCGTATGATAAAAACGGAAACACGTATTATAATGTAGGCAGTTTAAGTGGTTGGCCTAAAGAAAAAGCAGAAAGCTACTTACGTGAATACAACCAATATATATTACAAATATTAAACATACACGAGGCAATTCCGGGGCATTATACGCAGTTGGTTTATGCAAATCAATCGCCAAGTATTATTAAATCCATTTTTGGAAATGGCGCTATGATTGAAGGTTGGGCTGTTTATACCGAGCGCATGATGCTTGAAAATGGTTACGGAAACAACGAACCCGAAATGTGGTTGATGTATTACAAATGGAATTTACGCACAACTTGTAATACCATTTTAGATTACGGCGTGCATGTAAATAATCTACCTAAAGATAGCGCACTTAATCTTTTAGTAAATGAAGCGTTTCAGCAGAAAGCGGAAGCCGAAGGTAAATGGAAACGTGTATCGGTAACGCAAGTGCAGCTTTGCTCTTACTTTACAGGTTATACCGAAATTTATGATTTTAGAGAAGATCTTAAAAAGATAGAGGGCGATAAATTTAGCTTAAAGCAATTTC
>JBDTJJ010000468.1:0-10574 GCA_039935895.1 Bacteroidia bacterium
TGGCGCGCGCAAATAATAGAAGCCCGCATTTTAAAAGCAGAAAACAACATACCCAACACCCCTAACGAAATAGAACTTGCCATACAAGATGTAGAAACAACACTTGCCAAAGCAGAAGAACGCCAAGAAATTTTTACTGAAAATACCGCCCCTCTTGCTTCACGCAAACCCAAAATAAAAGAAGAAGATAAAGACCAAATGAGTTTGTTTTAAATAACAGAAAAAATCCCGCCTCAAAATTGAAGCGGGATTTTTATTTAGCACAAATAAACTACTTATAGGTTACCGTTTGTTGGCGTTGGTGTAGGGTTTGTTCCACCACCACCACTTGCCACCAAAGTAAAATCAGTATCAACAATTTGTAAGGTAGTTATAGTAATTGTTTTTGTTTGTGTAATATATCCTGCTACGCTAACCGTTAACGTATAACTACCTAAATGCAAACGTGTAAATTTATAATGCCCGCTGGCATCAGTAAAATGTTTACGCAGTTCATTTCCGGCAACACTTAAAACAACTTGTGCATGTTCTAACGCAGCACCACCTATTTTATAAACAAACCCCTCAAACGTAGTGCTGTGGTGTACACCTGTATGGTGTACTTCTCTTGCAGCAAAGTATGCATTGTAAAAAGTTGCATGGTTTACTTTATATTGCGCCATCAAAGTATCAATGGTATCTCTCAAAATACCATAAATAATTTCTATCTGCGCATCAATAGCCATAGCCGCTGCATTTTGCACACTAATTTGTCCAACAGGCGTACCAACTAATCCTGCAAACGTGGTAATAGTTGTGTTTAAATTTGCCAAGGTAGTAGCATTCACACTCCATGCAGCCATACTACCTATAAAAGGTTGCACAGCATTATAAATGTTCATACACATATTACCCAAGTTAGAGTCGGCACTTTTAACCAAACTACTTTCGCTAATACTACAAATGGTTTTTAACGAAGTATTATTTACACTTGCCGCATACCCCTTTCCTGCTGCTGCGTGTAACATCGTAGCCGCAATTAAATTGGCTTTTGTCTGTTCTTTCGTTGCTGTAAATGATACCGAGCTTGCCATACGGGTACTATCCGCGCTATTAAGTGCTGCCATATTACTATTTATACTTGCCATAGCAGCCGTAAAAACCGCATTGGTATTCCATATTACTTTGTTGGCAGGTGTATTTAAAACAGCTACACTTGCATCAATCATATTAACTTTCTGACTTTGTTGCTTATTCATGATTTCTATTTTTTAAAATTATTTTTCAATTCCAAATACTCGGTTCTATAACTCTGGAGTCAGAGCCCGAAAAGAAAGTCCCTTTAAACAAACAGATATCCTGTTTCTTAAAAATAAAAGTGCTTTTGGTTTTTATTCCGCTGTAAGGCTACAGCACGTGTTCTTAGTAGCTGATGCAGAAATTTAAAAATGTAATCATGCTAGGTTGTTTCAAATACAATTAACAAATCCTATGCCAAACTTTATTCATTCGCTTATCTCGTTTGCTTCCGCAACAACTGCGTTTGTCTTTTCCCCGATGTCGTTTAGGTTTTCCGTCTTTTCGTTTGCTTCCGCAGTGTTGGTGTTTGGGTTTTCTGCAATAGTGTTTGCCTTTTCTTCGATATCGGTGGCAATTTCTGCTTTGTTATTTGCGTTCGCATCAATTGCGTTTATTTCCGAAGCCTTTGCCTTTTGATTTTCTTCAATGGTGTTGGCAATTTCCATCCACTTAATGGCTTCCGCAGTCATTTTACTTCCTACCGAACCGGATGTTAACGCAGCGTCCTCTCCGTCCTCGTTATCTAGCGTAACGACGATGCGTTAACAGGGCGTTTGTAACACCAATTAGTAATTTTTTGCACAAAGAAGTAAGTACGCAAAAGTAATCGCAAATAAATAACGCTATTTATTTTACAGCGTTTTGATACTTATTATAATTTGCAGTATCACCTTTGGCAAGGTAGTATTTGGCAAGTTCTTGGTAGGCGTAGGCAAAATCTTTTTTTATGCTTATAACTTTTTTCCATTGTTCGGCAGCTAGATCCATGCGGTTAGTAAGTTTATAAACAGTTCCTAAATTTTGAATAGCGGTGTAATTAGTAGGATAAAGCTTTAATTCTTTATTAATTTCTCGTTCAGCTTCCGGAAACATATCCAGTTTCATGTAATCAGTCGCCATATTATTATGAAACATAATTAAGGTAGAATCTACTTTTAAGCCTCGTTGGTAAGTAACAATGGCAGAATCGTATTCTTCAATTTTTTCGTACTGTTTTCCCAACGTTAAATACGCAAATGTGCCGTATTCAGACGTTTCTGTGCCATTTTTATAAAATGAAATCCGATCTTTAAAAACCGGTAAACGATTGTTGGTAAGAAATAAAAACACTACAATAAAACCAAGCGGAATAGCAGTTGTTTTTAAGTTTGTTTCACTAATATCTTTTATCCATTTTGTTTCGGACATTACTAATAAGAAGCCAAACATGGGTACATAAATACGGTGTTCTAAACCTACAAACGGCGATACCAAAGCGGGGAAAAGAAAAATAAAATACCAAAGCAAACCAAATAAAATATAATTCCAACG
The DNA here is from genome assembly GCA_039935895.1 of Bacteroidia bacterium. Classification (GTDB taxonomy): domain Bacteria; phylum Bacteroidota; class Bacteroidia; order B-17B0; family Aurantibacillaceae; genus PALSA-968. Next base: position 2,590 of record JBDTJJ010000468.1, read on the forward strand.
TTTGTTTGGCGTGAAATAAATGGCGGCTATAACTAAGGCTATGGATAAAATTCCGTATATAAAATGGGTATCTTTTATGGTTGGTAACACACTTAAATCGAAAGGAAAAATAGTTTTGCCAATGTATTGCGAAATCATAGGCGCGTTGGTTATAATATTTTTTATAACGTTGCCCACGTAAGTAGAATTGTTAGCGTCTAATGCTGCTTGTCGCATTACCCACCAAGGTAAAATGCAAATTAAATAACCTAATCCTACAATTAAATAAGTAGATTTAATAGTTGTTGTAAATTTTTCTTTGGCGATAAATTTCAGGTAAAAAAATGTAATTGGTACAAGCATAATGCCGTTTTCTTTAGAGAAAAGTGCTAACACAAACATTAAAATATGAAGCGCTAATAAATAGGTTTTTCTTTCTTCTAAATAACGAAGTAGAAATATAAACGCCGCCAAAACAAACACAGCTAATAAAGAATCGTTCCTTCCCGGAATCCAGGCTACGGCTTGCGCTAGCGCAGGGTGCACTAAAAAAAACAGGCATAATATAAATGCCGGAAGCGGTGCTATGCCAAACTTTTTAAAGAAAATAAGTAATAAAATTCCGGTTAAAATATGCAGCAAAAGGTTTGTAAAATGATAAAAATAAGGTGCCGGACTGCCCGCAATATGCGCATCCAACATAAAACTAAGCGTCATTAACGGTCGGTAATAATCGTGCGATCTATCGGCTTGTCCATCAACTTTAAATATATGCTGACTAAATGCTTTTGGTATGTTTCCATAATCAGAATTGAGTTTGTAATTATCAATAACCAAAATAGAATCGTCTAAATAATTAAAACCAAATTTTAACGCTTTTCCATAAAGTATAAATGAAAGAATTATGATGACAACAATTTGCAAACGCGTGTTGCTCCAAATAGAAGTTTTGTTGGAGTTTATCGCTTTATCTGGTTTATTTTTTGCCATTATTTGTAAATATCATACAAAAATCTTCCGTATCGATAGGGTATTTCTATAACTCGATTAGGCCCTGACGATGCCATTAAATAAACTCCTACTGCAATTGGCCCACCTATGGCCGCTGCGGCAGCAAAACCAGCACTACCTTTATTAGCTGGGTTTTTCATTGCTTTAAAATTTGCTGTTGATGCTTTAGATTTTGGTAAAATAAAATATCTCGATTTTTTTTCTGACTTATATCTAACAAGTAGGTTGGTAATTTTTTCTTTATTAACGCCTAAATTATAATCGGTGTTTAACAACGTATTAATTACAAATGTTTTAGGGGAGCTGAAAAATTGTTTAGCTCCGTTTAAATAAAAATCTGCTGTATCTTTTGCTTTTATGCTTGTTCCAAATATATACACAGCATTTTTACTCATTTTCTGCGAATTTATTTTCGAGTAGTAATCACCGGCAAAGTATAAATTAATGGTTAAAGATGTCATAGAGTCTTTTTCTGTATATTCTTTTAGGCAAAAAGCATCCGCATTCAATTTTTTGGCCGTTTCTTGCATTTTAACCATCCATCTAACCACGGTTCCTGTATAACTATGGTTTTTGTCTTTTACCTGCAAAGTAGCAATGTATTTTAGTTTGGATGTATCGTTAATATCTTCAATATAATTGAAATGTTTAATGGCATAATTATGTTCGAAGCCAGATTTATTAAGTATTTCTACCTTTTGACTAAAAAGCAATTTAAAACTAAAAAAGAAAAATAATAATATACCGTTTTTCATATTGATAAGCGAACAAATATAATAAAACCCCTTATTTTTCGTTGATAGAAATCGGTTAAATAGGAATAGTTTTTATTTATCAAATATGTATATTCGCAGTTCAAATTATGAGCACAACAACAGCTAAAAAAATACAAATGGTCGATCTTAAAGGTCAGTACCAAAAAATTAAAACAGAGGTAGATGCTGCCATTCAAAACGTAATTGATAACACAGCATTTATTAATGGCCCTGCTGTTAAAGAATTTCAGGCAGATTTAGAAAAATACTTAAACGTAAAGCATGTAATTCCTTGTGCTAACGGAACCGATGCGCTGCAAATAGCGATGATGGCTTTGGGTTTAAAACCCGGCGATGAAGTTATTACCGCTAGTCATACGTATGTGGCAACCGCCGAAGTGATTGGTTTATTAGGGTTGACGCCTATTTTGGTAGAAGTACATCCAGATACATTTTGCATAAATGTGGCTGCGATTGAAAAAGCAATCACACCGAAAACAAAAGCCATTGTGCCCGTGCATTTATACGGACAATGCGCTGATATGGAAGCAATTCTAGCGCTTGCAAAAAAACATAATTTGTTTGTTATAGAAGATGTAGCTCAAGCTATTGGCGCTGATTATACTTTTGCCGACGGAACAAAACACAAAGCCGGAACTATGGGCAATGTTGGTTGTACTTCGTTTTTCCCAAGTAAAAATTTGGGTTGTTATGGTGATGGCGGAGCAATTTATACCAATGATGATGAGCTTGCTAAAAAATTAAGAATGACCGCTCACCACGGACAAAGCGTGCAATACGTACATGATGTTTTGGGTGTAAATTCTCGTTTAGATACTATACAAGCAGCTATTTTAAAAATAAAATTAACGCATTTAGATGAATATTCTGCCGCACGAAATAAAGCTGCAGCCTACTACGACAAGGCTTTTGCAAACAATCCAAAAATAAAAATTCCGGTTCGTTCAAAAAATTCAACACACGTTTTTCATCAATATACCTTGCAATTAGTAGGTGTTGATCGCAATAAAATACGTGAGCAATTAGCTGCAAAAGATATTCCAAGTATGATTTATTATCCAATTCCGGTGCATAAACAAAAGGCTTATCAAAGCGAAAGAAATACATCGGCAAATTTTCCAATAACAGAACATTTGGCAACTTGCGTGTTATCTTTACCAATGCACACCGAACTAGACGAAGAAACTTTAAAACATGTTTCAACTACATTAATACAATTAGTCGATTAGTTAATTAGTCGATTTGACGATGGACAGCAGAAAGGAAAATATTATAGTAGAGCTTAGTTTTAACTTTGCATTAGGTATTATTGCATTTTCCGAAATACTAGAAGAAAAACGAAAATATATAGTTGCCCGTCAATTATTAAAATCAGGTACTTCAATAGGTGCTAATGTTCGCGAAGCACAAAATGCAGAAAGCAAAGCAGATTTTATTCATAAAATGAAAATTGCTTTAAAAGAAACCGACGAAACTATTTACTGGCTTTCTTTGATACAAAAATCAGAAAGCTATCCTAATTGTAATGACCTTATTGAAAAAGTAAACGTAATAGATAAAGTTCTCACAAAAATTGTAAGCACATCAAAAAATAAAATAACCCAAAATTGACAAATTGTTTAATCGTCAAATAGACTAATTAATTATTATGAATATAGCAGTAGTAGGTACAGGATACGTAGGTTTAGTAACAGGCACATGCTTGGCAGAAACCGGCAACACCGTAATTTGTGTTGATATTAACGAAGAAAAAGTAAATAAAATGAAAGAAGGTGTGGTGCCAATTTACGAACCACATTTAGATGTTTTATTTCATCGTAATATTAAAGCTGGTCGTTTAAGCTTTACAACTAATTTGGCTGAAGCTATTGAAAAAGCAAGTATTATTTTCTTAGCATTACCAACCCCTCCAGGCGAGGACGGTAGTGCTGATTTAAGTTACATACTTGGCGTAGCAAACGATTTAGGTAAAATCATTAAAGATTATAAAGTAATTGTAGATAAAAGTACCGTACCTGTTGGCACAGCCGATAAAGTGCGCGAAGCCGTTGCTAAAAATGCAAAAGTACCGTTTGATATCGTTTCAAACCCCGAATTTTTACGTGAAGGTTACGCTGTAGATGATTTCTTAAAACCAGATCGCGTAGTTATTGGTGCAAGCTCAGATAAAGCGCGCAAAACAATGGAAGAGCTTTACAAACCGTATGTTCGTCAGGGCAATCCCATTATTTTTATGGATGAAAAATCTGCCGAATTAACTAAATATGCAGCTAACGCGTTCCTTGCCACAAAAATTACCTTCATGAACGAAATTGCCAATCTGTGCGAAAAAGTAGGTGCAGATGTTGATATGGTTCGTATTGGTATTGGCAGCGATGAGCGTATCGGCAAACGTTTCTTATTTCCGGGCATTGGTTATGGCGGAAGCTGTTTCCCTAAAGATGTGCAAGCGCTTGCAAAATCTGCCGCAGAGGTTAATTACGATTTCAGTATTCTGACTTCCGTAATGGAGGTTAACGAAAAACAAAAAACTATTATCATTCCAAAAATTAAAAACTATTTCAATAATAATTTAAAAGGAAAACATTTTGCTCTTTGGGGTTTAGCGTTTAAACCTGATACCGACGATATTCGCGAAGCACCGGCTTTGTATGTAATAGAAGAATTATTGGCGGCGGGTGCAACCGTTACTGCTTACGACCCTGAAGCCATGGAAAACGTAAAGAAGCTGTTTGGCGATAAAATTAAATTTGCCGCAGATCAATACGAAACACTTCAAAATGCAGATGCTTTAATTATTGCAACCGAGTGGAGTTTGTTTCGCACGCCCGATTTTGACAAAGTCTCTTCTTTGCTTAAAAATAAAGTCATTTTTGATGGAAGAAACCTTTACAGTCTTGAGCAAATGAAACAACTTAGTTACTATTATTGCAGTATTGGCCGCGAGGTTGTTAAATAAAACAGGTCTTTCGTTCAAGCATTATTTTTGTTACTGAATTTAATTAAATTTGTAATACACTAACTTTTTTTTATGATAGAGAACGGACAAACCTACACCTACGAGTTTAATTTTTCTCAAGCAGATGTTGTTGCTTTTGCAAATGCCACCGGCGACAAAAACCCGGTACATTTAGATGAGGCTTACGCAGCAAAAACCATGTTTAAACGTCCTATTATGCACGGCATGTTAAGTGCATCTTTGTTTTCAAAAGTATTTGGCACGCTGTTTCCTGGCGAAGGAACTATTTACCTTAAACAAACGTTAAACTTTTTAAAGCCAATGTATGTTGATACAGATTATGTTGCTGAGTTTACGGTAAAAGATGTAATAAAAGATAAAAACCGCGCAACGGTAGAAACGCTTATCAAACAAAAAGCTACCGGAAATGTTTGTACCAGCGGCGAAGCTGTTGTTATGAATACAGATAAGATTAAGTAAGCAATTACTTCTTAAATTCTTGCTGGTAATCTGTAATAGATTTTTGAATAATGTTTTTGGCTATTTCTTTATCCTGAAATCCTTCTACCAAAACCATTTTATTTTCTAACTTTTTATAGTCTTCAAAAAAGTTTTTCAACTCTGATAGTAAATACGCAGGCAATTCATCCATGGTGTTAATATGGTTTACGCTAACATCATCAGCGCAGACAGCAATAATTTTATCATCGCCTTCATTATTATCAATCATTCTCATAACGCCAATAACCTTGGCATTTACAATACAAAGCGGTTGAATTTCTATTTGAGAAAGCACTAAAATATCAAGTGGATCATGGTCTTCACCCAAGGTTTGCGGAATAAATCCATAATTGGCCGGATAAAACACAGATGAATACAGTACCCTGTCTAAACGAAGCATACCAGTATCTTTATCTAATTCATACTTAGCTTTACTTCCTTTTGGGATTTCAATAATTGCCTGCACAACATCAGGATAATTTTTGCCAATGCTAACTTGGTGCCACGGATTAAAATTCATTTGTTTTATTTATTTAAATGTAATTTCTTTTGGTACAAATAACGATGCATCGCCATTGTTCCTTATAATATCTCTTATAATAGTTGAGTTTATAGCCGAATGCTCTGGCAATGGCATAATAAAAACAGTTTCAATATTTGAAATAGCTCGGTTCATTTGGGCAATGGCTTTTTCAAATTCAAAATCGGTACTGGTGCGCACGCCTCGTATAATAAATGGCGCATTATTTTGTTTACAAAAATCTATTGTTAAACCGCTATAACTTTTTACACTTACGCCAGGCATATCTGCAAAAACGGTCTCAATCCATTTTATACGTTGTTCAAGAGAGAACATATATTGTTTGGTGCTATTGGTGCCAAGGGCTATAATAATTTCGTCAAATAAGCCAATAGTACGGCGTACAAGAGCTTCGTGTCCAATGGTAAATGGATCGAATGAACCAGGAAATACGGCAATTCTTTTTTGATTACTCATGATGTTTAAAAATACTAAAGTTTACATTACCATATTTTCTTTTTTCTACAAAATTTTTATGGGTAGATAAATCTGTTTTCGCGCCGTGTTCTACAATTAAAATTCCGGTGAGAGATAAAATATTGTATTTAAAAATAGCCTCACTTATTTCTGCAATCCATTCGGCTTCGTAAGGAGGATCGGCAAAAATAAAATCGTAGCTATTAGTTTCTTTTTCTATAAATTTAAAAATATCAGATTTAAATGCCAATAAGTTACACATGCCCATTTCTTTGGCAGTATCATTTACAAATTTGGCACAATTGCCGTGCAAATCTACTGCGGTTATTTTTTTTGCTTCGCGAGAGGCACATTCAAAACTAATGCTACCTGTGCCGCAACACAAATCGAGTACAGTAGTTTCTTCAAAATCTAACCTGCTTGATAGAATATTAAACAGGGCAGTTTTGGCAAAATCGGTCGTGGGTCTTACAGGCAAGCCTTTTGGCGGATGTAAAATTCGTCCGCCTAATGTGCCACTTATAATGCGCATAAGTACAAATTAAATAAGGAGTAATAAAAATGATTGGGTAGTTTTTCGAAATCGTTTTTTAAAATGATGGACTTATTATTAACGGCAAATTTTATTTTAGGGAAATAATCTTTCAAAATGTTGTACAAAGCCGATTGAACTTCAATTTCTCCGGCAAGAACAATTTCTGTTTCATCTACAGCATAATTATTTTGCTCAAGCGAAGCCAAAATAAAATATAAAAAATCTTCGGCGCTTTGATATTCGAATGTATTAAAGAAACACATTTTTTTATCGTACAAAGCAATATCAAAACTATCTGTGCCAACATACACCAAACAACTTTTATACTTTTTAGACGCTATATTAGCAAGGCTTTCGGCTATACAAGTCGTTTTATGTTTTATATGATTATTAGGAAACGTTTGATCTATTAATGTCTTTAATTTTTGATTGATGGCATATACACATTTACTATCCGAGCTATAAACATCATCGCTTAAAACGGCAATTTCATCGGTGGTAGTATGATTAAATTTCAACCATTGTTCTTTGTTTTCTGTGTGATAAAAAGCGGTTGGAACAATGGTGTATAATGAATTTACCACACTTACGTAAACATTTAAAAACGATTGAGAAAAAAAAGCTTCGGTGTGGACAAGATGCTCAAATACTTCGTCTATTTTTTCGGAAGATTTATACGTGTAGTGTTGTAAATAAACCAATTCGTTTTGCGCAGAAAATAAAGCCGTAACCATATCTGTTGCCGAGATTTCTAAGCAAGCACGTAGTTTCTGACTTTGTTTAAAATCAAAATCGGGTGCAATTATTTTGGTTTTTATTTTAGCGGCTAACGTTTTCAAAATACTGTATAATACCCTGCGAAGATAAATTTATTTATTGTATGCTGTATATGGCTAAAACACATACTTATCAGGCTTATTAAAAATCAATAAACATTTGATGTAACTTATTTAAATTAAATTAAATTTGGTGCATAATATATCTAATTATGAAAAAGTATTTTTTAGCAGCACTGTTATCTCCTTTTGTCCTGTCGGCTCAAACCGATGAAGGAAGTTTAGGTAAAGTATCATCAAAAGTCGCCGAAGAAAAATTACAAAATGGTAATTTTGAAGATGCTTTGGTTGATTACTTAGCCTTGCATACCGAAAATCCGCAGGACGAAAAATACACATACAATTTGGCCGTTTGTTACCTTAATTATAATGGTAATAAAAGCAAAGCCGT
>JBDTJJ010000469.1:0-3280 GCA_039935895.1 Bacteroidia bacterium
GGCTCCCCAGCATATTAAAGGAATTGACATGTAGTTTGGCATTGTATTTAAAAATTATTTCTATAAATAAACATATTCACTTTACACAAATATAAAAAATCTTATCTACCGATTTTTTTATTACAAAACAAAATTAAGTATTTTTGTTTAATATTATCAAACATTTATTAAACAAAATAATATATTTCAAAACCTGGTACGTTTCCATTTGACTTCAACAGCCGAACCCTCCGCTAAAAAAACAGATGCAGGTGTTGTTTTACTTAAAAATTGAAAATCGTTACCATACATATTGCTAAAATCGCAATTAGTAGCATATCCATTTACTTTATTAATCATCCAGCGCGGGTGATTAATCCTATATTCTTCAGTTGTTGTGTTATTTATTTTGGTGTACCCATAATAATGCTCAAAAATAAATTCTTCAAAACTCCCGTTAATAATAGGTGTTTTTTCAGTTAAGGCATCAACATAAATGTCATTCCAATTATTATTAAGAAGCCACCGGTAACTAATTCTTTTTACTTGGCTATTTATGTTCCAATTATGTTGAGTAGAAATAACGGTGTAGTGTTCTTTATATAATTTATTGGCAAGCCAAGCCACTATTTTATACGGAACGGTTTCATTAATAAATACAACACCTCTTTTTGTTTCGTTTCCCACTTTTCTAGTTACATAAAACCGCAAATTAATTTCTTCAAACGTACCTAACCACGGAATTGGAATTTGAAACAATTTTGTATTCTTAAATATAAAGCCAACCAAGCTTACATAAGCATTACCCTGATATAAATCTAAAGCAACTCCATTGGGTAAATACGGATATAAAACATGCGGGGGCACCACGTAATTAGCCATTATAATATTTTCCCAATTAGCCTTTAAAAAAGTAGTCATAGCTACTAAACAATTTGCCAAGTATGATCACTCAACAAAATAACGCTGCTAACAAAATGCAAAGATTCTTTTTTAGATCTTCCCCACTCGTTTGGGCCGACAAGCATTAATTTAGAGATTCCTTCTTGCTCATAAAGATGATAGGTATTACCAACAAAAGGTTCGAAAGACAAGGTGGCGGTATAAATTTTTTCGCTAATCTCCACTCGTTTTTTTATTTCATTGGCTTGCTCTAATAATAATTCAAACTGTTTTTGTATTTGTTGTAATTGGTTTGCGGTTTGTTGGTGCATGGCAGATAAAGCCCGAGATTTTAATTTTCCACCGTCTTCTGGCTTTACCATTATACTACCAATGTTATGAGGATAAGGCAATAAACCCGGGTTTTCTGCCACTTTATCTTTATCAATAGGATTAATATACATAGGTAATATTTGATTAAAAAATAATATCTGAGCAAAATTAGTTATTTTTGTTTAACTTTTATGTATATTTGTTAAACAAATTAAAAATCATGTTATTTACCCTAAAAACAAAACAAGTATTAAAAAGTGATATAAACACCGTATGGGATTTTATGAGTTCGCCCAAAAACCTTGCTATCATTACGCCCGCCTATATGGGGTTTAAAATAATAAGCGATTTAGGTGATGATAAAATGTACGCCGGACAAATTATTGAGTATTATGTAAAACCCATTCTTGGTATAAAATTACATTGGGTTACAGAAATAACCCACGTTAAACAAAACGAATACTTTGTAGATGAACAACGTTTTGGTCCGTATGCTTTTTGGCACCATAAACATTTTTTTAAAGAAATACCTGATGGTGTTGAGATGTATGACGTTGTGCATTATAAATTACCTTTTGGTGTTTTCGGAAAATTAGCTAATGTGCTATTTGTAAAAAAACAATTACAAGAAGTGTTTGATTACCGTTTTAAAAAAGTAGATGAAATTTTTAATCAAAAATGAAATGAAAGCTGAAAATAAATACTGTGCGTATAGCGGCTTACCGTCACCTATGGCTTACATGGAGCAAAAAAAAGAACCTAAGATACTTTTATCGGCTACAGATTTATACCGAATTATTGAAATGGCTTGGGAAGATAGAACACCTTTTGATGCAATTAAAAATCAGTTTGGCTTGCGTGAAAACGAGGTAAAAAATTTGATGAAGAAAAATTTAAAGTTTAGTAGCTATAGACTATGGCGTGTGCGTGTGCAATCTTGCAAAACAAAACATGCCAAAACAAGGCTTACTGAAATAACTCGTTTTAAAAGTAATTTACAACGTATCATTACTTCAAACAAAATATCTAAACGAAAAAAGAATGGCTAAAACTTATTTATTTGCCGGCGCATCAAGCAGTATGGCTTTAAAAACTGCATCTATATTACAAAAAGAAGGGCATCACGTAATTGGATTATCGACCAAAGAAAATGCATATACTTACAATCAATTTTATCAAGTTGAAAAATATGAAAACAGTTTTTTACCTATCATAGATACACCAATTGATGGGCTGGTTTATTTTCCAGGCACGATAAATTTGAAACCTTTTAACCGACTAACCGCAAAAGATTTTGTAACCGATTACGAAATTAATGCCCTAGGTGCAGTAGCTTTTACACAATTTTATTTAAATCAACTTAAACAAAGCTCATCGGCATCTATTGTTTTTATTAGCTCGGTAGCAGCGCAAAGTGGTATGCCATTTCACGCTTCGGTTGCTATGGCAAAAGCAGCATTAGAAGGTTTAACCAAATCTTTAGCGGCAGAACTTGCACCCATTGTTCGTGTAAATGCCATAGCACCCTCATTAACTAATACTCCTTTAGCTGATAAATTTATTAATACACCAGAAAAAACAGAAGCTTCTCAAAAAAGAAATCCAATGAAAAAAGTTGGAACACCAGAGGAGGTGGGAGATGCGATTGCATTTCTATTATCAGAAAAATCATCTTGGATTACCGGTCAGATTATAGCAGTTGATGGAGGAATGAATAATTTAAAATTATAAAAAATGAATAAAGAGTTTAATTTAATTGACATACTTGGTTTTGAACAACGCTATCGTGCCACATTTATAAACTCGCTTGGCGGTTTTAAAAGTTTGGCATTAATAGGTACTAGAGGCTCAAACGGCACTACTAATTTAGCCACTTTTAATTCGTTGTTTCATATTGGTGCAAACCCTCCTTTGTTTGGTTTTATTATCCGACCAGATTCAGTAGAACGACACACCTTAAATAATATTTACGAAACAGGTTCGCTAACCATTAATCATGTTAGTGAAGGTTTTTATATGGCCGCGCATCAAACATCAGCCAGATATGATTCTTCGATATCTGAATTTTCGGCAACAAAATTAACCG
>JBDTJJ010000470.1:0-4460 GCA_039935895.1 Bacteroidia bacterium
ATGCGGAATGGCAGGTGGCCCAAGCGAAACAAATTTGTTTTTAATCTCAGAAAAAATAATTTCATCCGGATCGTCTAACAAATGTATCAGTGCGTTAAGTTCTTTTTTATTGATGCGTTGCTTGCTCACATCACAAAACTACAACACGAAAGGGTGGTTAATTTATGCTAAAAAAATACATATTAACAATTAGGTTGTTAATCTCTCTAAACTATTGGTTACTAGATGCTCTACGCTCTTTTTATAATCGGTAGTGAACTCTTTTACCACCCTATTAGCAATAATTACGCAAACGGTAAGGCATTTATGGTTTAATAATTTGCCTAAACCATACAAAGCAGAGGTTTCCATTTCGAAGTTGGTGATACGAATGCCATTTGCGTTAAACTCAGTCAGTAATTCGTTAAGGTCTGGCTTAGCCGCTTTTAAGCGTAATTGACGGCCTTGCGGACCATAAAACCCAGGTGCCGTAGCGGTTATGCCAGCATGATTACCAACGGCAAACTTTTTAAATAATTCATCATTTGCCTTTACACAATATGGATAAGGAAGATTGGGAGTCCAATTGGTATGCTTCATAAAAGCATCGCTAATAAAATCTTCATTAATAGATTTATAATCGGCATAATAATTTAGCAAACCATCTAAACCCAAACCGTATTGAGAAACTACTAATGAGTTTACCGGAATATCGGCCTGTAGCGCGCCAGATGTGCCTAAGCGAATTATGTTTAAACTACGCATTTTATCTTTTAAGGTGCGTGTTTTCAAATCAATATTTACAGCAGCATCTAATTCGTTTATAACAATATCTATATTATCGGTACCAATGCCGGTTGAAATTACGCTGATGCGTTTACCATTAAATGTGCCTGTATGCGTAACAAACTCACGGTGCTGAATTTTACATTCAACCTTTGAGAACATTTTAGAAATTTGCTCTACCCTACCCTGATCGCCTACTAAAATAATATCGTCGGCAATTTGTTCTTCATTAATATCTAAATGATAAACGTTGTTTTTATCGGTTATGATAAGTTCTGTTTCAGGGAATTGCATGGCTTTATTATTTAAGTATGCGAAAATATAAATAAATATTTAGACTTACATGAAGTCAATGTACGTGAAACGAAAAGCACTTTACGTTTAAATGCAGCTTAAAATAATATCGCAAGCATTATTTAATTCGTCATTTGTAATAATTAAGGGTGGAGCAAGACGCATACTTTGTGTGTTGAACAAAAACCAATCGGTTATAATACCGGCTTCTATACATTTGCTAATAGTTTGCATATTTAGTGTTTCATCTGCAAAATCAATAGCAGCAAGAGCGCCGCACACACGCAATTCTTTTATTTTAGGATGCTTAAATTTTTTAAGAATGATGGTTTCTATTTCTTTAGCACGATTGTACAATTTATTTTTTGTAATGACTTGTAGGTTTGCCAAAGCTGCAGCGCAACAAACCGGGTGCCCCCCAAAGGTGGTTATATGTCCTAAAACAGGGTTATTTGTCAGCGAATCCATAATTTGTTTAGAAGAAACAAACGCGCCAATAGGCATGCCACCGCCCATGCCTTTTGCCAAGAGTAAAATATCTGGAACGATGCTGTATTGTTCAAAGGCAAACAAGCTTCCTGTTCTACCAAAACCAGTTTGTATTTCATCAAAAATTAAAAGAGTATTTGTTTCTGTGCAACGTTCTCGTAGTTTTTGCAAAAAGGTTTTATTAGCAGCTATAATACCTGCTTCACCTTGTATAGGTTCTATAATGACGCAAGCTGTTTTTTGTGTAATATATTGTAAATCTTCTTCGTTATTAAATTCAATCGTTCTAACATCTGGTAATAGCGGACGGAAACTTGTTTTAAATTCTTCGCTACCCATAACGCTTAATGCACCGTGTGTGCTGCCATGATACCCATTTTTAAACGAAACAATTTCACTTCTTCCTGTAAAACGTTTCGATAATTTTAATGCACCTTCAACAGCTTCTGCTCCTGAGTTTACGAGATAAACTGAGTCTAAGTTTTGAGGTAATAAATCGGTAAGAGCCCTTGCCAGTTGCACTTGCGAACTATGCACATACTCGCCATACACCATTAAGTGCATAAAGGTTTCGGCTTGCTTTTTAATGGCATCAACAACTTCGGGGTGGCAGTGCCCAATATTACTAACAGATATTCCCGAAATTAAATCGACATATTGTTTACCGTTTACATCATTTAAATAGATACCCTTAGCAGAAATAATTTCTAAAGCTAATGGTGCAGGACTTGTTTGAGCTACGTGTTGTAGAAAAAGTTGTTTTTGAGATAAGTGCATTATATAATCATCTATCGCTGAACAACAAATTTTTTGGTAATTAAACCGTTACTTGTATTAATATTTAAAAAGTAAATACCATTGCTTAAAGAATTTACATCCAAAGAAGTTAATTCATTTTCAATAGTTAATTGTCTTATTTTATTTCCTAAAACATCTGTTATAGATAACATAGCATTTTTTAATTTGCAATCTATATTAAGTATATTATTAGCAGGATTTGGATAAATGGCAATTTGATTTTGCAACCCATTTTTACTAATGTTTGTTACACGATTGGCAACATTAATTAGCCTTGAAGCGGAACTTGTGCAACCACTACTATCTATTCCAACAACAGTATAAGTTGTGTTTATTAAAGGAAAAACGGATATTGAATCGCCCGTGTAAGAGCCACCATCACTACTTGTCCAAGTATATGATATTGCGCCTGTAGCAGATATAATAATGGTGTCGCCTGCGGTAATTGAATCTGTTGGGCTAATTATGGTAAGTGCTGGGCTAATAATATATTTGTAAGATATTATACAACCAGAAGCAAGTGTACCGCTTACCATAAAAGTATCGTTTATAGTTACAGATGTAGTTAATGTAGATAAAGTACCTCCCGCAATTGCATTATAAGGCTGATTAGGGCCAAACCATTGATAAGATGAATAGCCGTAAGGTGCGTTAATTATTACCGATGCGGTTGTATCACAAGCACTTGGAAGATTTATAGTGTTGCTTAAGTTTATATTTCCACATGCAGCATCTATGTAGCAGTAACCAAAATGGCCGCCTTGACTACAATCACTAACAATAAAATTTACAGACACCGTATGTCCAATTGCCGATTGTAAATCTATATTAACACTTTCCCATGATTTAAAATAGACAGTAGCATCTAATGGAGATGTATTCCAGCCAGCCAAGGGCCCTGTAGTTGGTGCAGATGCGTCATATTGACTACAAGGCATTGTTGCATTAGTAGTAAGATCGGTAACATCTACATGAAAATAAGGTTGTTGATTAGCCGGATGCCCACCACTTTGTAAAATTACTGCGTATTGAAATGTAAATAAATCAGTAGCATTATCTACCACAAAAGTATATGATGCGCGTTGTATTTTACCGCCCGCTGTTGCATCATTAAGAAGCAAAGAATAATTTCCACCAAAAGGTGTAGGGGCTACTACAGGGAATCCTCCGTATTTATCAACTCCAGATGTACATTGTGATGTTCTTGTAGAAGTATCATTTACTACGCTAGTTATTGCACCGGCGGTTATTGCACATGCATTGCAAGGTAAATTTACAGCATTTACATCCCCACTAAAAAAAGCCCAACCACTTGTAGTTCCAGTTTCAAATCCTGCGTTAACACAAGCATTTGAATTAACTTGAGGGGGATTTACAATAGTTCTTTGGTTTGCATTTTTTTGCCCATTTAAACGATTATGCAAGGCAAGGTTTAATTTGTTTATTTCCCATTCTTGCACGCCATTCTTCCTAGAATTATTAAGCAATTGAGTAATTTTTTCTTCCCTTAAATTATCAGCTGGATATTGATAAACCGTATTTTGTGCCTTAATAAGTTGTGCAACCAATAAACAAATGGCAACTAAGATGGATTTTTTACTCATGATTTTTTTTAATAATAAATTATAATTTCTCTATCGCTGAACAACAAATTTTTTGGTAATTAAACCGTTACTTGTATTAATATTTAAAAAGTAAATACCATTGCTTAAACTATTAGCATCTATACTTGTTAACTCATTTTCTACATTTACCTGCATAATTTTTTTGCCTAACATATCTGTTACATATAAAGTTGCGTTTTTAGATTTACACGTAACATACAACATATTATTTGTCGGGTTTGGATAAAGAGATATTTGCGCATCAGCCGCAGTTACTTGATTTATACCTGTAATCATTACTGGCTTAATGGTATTACTCGAAGATTTCATAAAAGAGTTTTGTACGCTGTTGTTATTATTGGCTAATCTTAAAGTAGGTGTACAATTAAAACCTAAAGCTTCTACACGCCAGTTTCCATTTGGATAACTTGTGTAATTTGGATCGGTAGCTGCTAAACCTGCTGTATTAACTAAAACATGCCAATTGCCTGTGTTATTATCATCTCTTAA
>JBDTJJ010000471.1:0-5521 GCA_039935895.1 Bacteroidia bacterium
GAAACGCTTACCGAAAAATTTGGTATGGAACCCGATTTGCACGCCATTATTTTTTTAGTGGGTGTACAAGAACTTGGCATGGGCTATAAAAAATTTAAGAAAGATGAAAAACTAAATATTATGCACGTGGCTATTTGTACGTTACTAGAGCCTTATGGTTATTACGAATTTGAAGGGCGTGATGAAGATGGCTGGCCTCATTTTAAAACCAAAGAACAATTGCCTTTTTTAAAAGCTACTGAACAAAACAATTTAATGATTAAAGCTGTTTTAGAATATTTTAAAAAGAACGAATTAATTTCTTAATTCATTGTCCAATTAGTACGGTACTTCCAACCTTGTAACAATACTAATAATTAATAACTTGCTCTTCTATGTTGGTTGGTAATTCTCTAAAATTATATTGTTGTCCGCGTAGTTGAGGTATATAACCTGCTTCCTTAATAGCATCTTGAATAGTTTTATACGTAAAGCGATGTGGTGCGCCTGCGGCAGAAACCACATTTTCTTCTAACATGATAGAGCCAAAATCGTTGGCACCGGCTTCTAAACAAAGCTGCGCGGTTTCTTTACCAACGGTTAACCAAGATGCTTGTATGTTTTCGATATTAGGCAACATAATGCGACTAAGTGCCAACATGCGTATATATTCTTCTGAGCTTACGTGGTTACGAATATTTTTTAAGCGTTGTAAAAGCGTTCCTTCATCCTGAAAAGGCCAAGGAATAAATGCTAAGAAACCTTTGGCATCTTTTGGTTTTTCGCTTTGTACTTCGCGTAACCAAACTAAATGTTCGAAGCGTTCGTAAATAGTTTCTACGTGTCCAAACATCATGGTTGCTGAGGTGGTTAAGTTTAACTGATGTGCAGCACGCATAACATCTAACCATTCTCGCCCGTTACATTTGCCTTTAGAAATTAAGCGGCGAACTCTATCATTTAATATTTCTGCACCTGCGCCCGGCAAACTGTCTAAGCCTGCTTCCATCAAAGCTTTTAAGACTTCGGTGTGTGTAGATTTTTCTAATTTGGTAATGTGTGCAATTTCGGGGGGACCAAGTGAGTGTAGTTTTAAATTTGGATAAAGACTTTTTAGTTCTTTAAAAAGATTGGCGTAAAAACTCAAACCTAAATCGGGATGATGACCACCTTGTAATAATAGTTGGTCTCCGCCATAGCGAAACAATTCGTCAATTTTCTTTTTGTATTCGGGTATGGTTGTTATATAACTTTCGGCATGACCGGGTATTCTATAAAAATTACAGAATTTACAATTAGCAATACACACGTTGGTAGTATTGGCATTTCTATCTATTTGCCAAGTGACAAGTTTATTATCACCTTTTTTTATTTTACGAATTTCGTTAGCCGTAAACATTAAGTCGGTAAGGCTTGCGTTTTCAAAAAGAAAAACACCTTCTTCTATACTCAAAAATTCTAAGTTTAGGGCACGCGTTAAAAGTTTATCTGTTTGCATCAATAAGAGATATTTCTTGTTACATTTAGCACATCAAAATTACAGCCAAGCCAAGCGAATACATGGGTGTAAAAATATAAATAAAATAAACGAATACATAATATGACTTCAATCTCAAAAACATCGGTACTTAAAGAAGATAACTTAGTAATTATCGGCAAATCGTTTAAAAACAAAAACGAATATGGTTTAACGCCAGCACAAGTTACTTATATAGAAAAGCAAATTGCCGATAGCAAAAAATTAGTTAGCATTAACCAATTTACACGTTTGGTGTTTGTTGTTTTATTGGACGAGAAAAAGGAAAGTCCGCAGCAAAAAGAATTATTGCGCCGCGCCGCCAATACCATTACAGGTGCGCTAAACGAGCATAAAAAGACATCGGTTATTATAACTTCTGTTTTAGATAAAAAATTTACACTGGCTTTTATTGAAGGAATTTTATTAGGAAACTATCAGTTCATCAAACACAAAACAAAAGCTGAAAAAGAAAAAAATACGCTCACTACTTTATACGTTCACGATAATAACGTAACTGAAAAACAGTTAGAAGAAATAAACTTTGTGGCAGAAGCAGTTTGCAAAGCGCGTGATTTGGTTAACGAACCCGTAAATTATTTAAACGCAACCGACCTTGCCAATGCCTTTGTAAAAATGGGTAAAGAAGCAGGCTTTGGTGTTGAGGTGCTTAACAAATCTAAAATAAACACGCTTAAAATGGGTGGTTTATTGTCGGTAAACCAAGGCAGTGTAGATCCGCCAACGTTTACCATTATGGAATATAAACCAAAAGGTGCTGTAAACAAACAACCGTATGTGTTGGTTGGTAAAGGTGTTGTGTATGATACCGGTGGCTTAAGTATTAAACCTACCGCGGGTATGGATACTATGAAATGCGATATGGGTGGTGGCGCGGCCGTTGGTTGTTTAATGTATGCCGTTGCTAAAGCAAAATTGCCTGTGCATGTTATTGCCTTGGTTCCTGCAACCGATAATCGCCCTGGGTTTAACGCCTTTGCACCCGGAGATATTATTACTATGCACGATGGATCTACCGTTGAAATGCTTAACAGCGATGCAGAAGGACGCATGATTTTAGCCGATGCCCTTAGCTACGCTAAAAAATACAAACCCGAAGCCACTTTTGAATTTTCTACTTTAACAGGTGCAGCAGCAGCGGCAATTGGTCCGCAAGGAATTGTTTGCATGGGTACTGTTTCTGAAAAAATGAAAAATCATTTAAAAGAAAGCGGACATAGAGTGCACGAGCGTTTAGCTGAGTTTCCTTTTTGGGAAGAGTATGATGATCTTTTAAAATCGGATATTGCTGATAGAAAAAACATTGGTGGTCCTTATGCGGGTGCTATTACTGCAGGAAGATTTTTAGTTAAGTACACCGATTACCCGTATATGCACTTCGATATTGCAGCTCCTGCGTATTTGGCTGCAAGAGATGGCTATCGTACTAAAGGTGGTACAGGCGTTGGTATTCGTTTAATATTTGATTACTTCAAGAATTTGAGTAAGTAGTTTTTCGTAAAAAAAATCCATAAAAAAGCCTCACAAATATTTGCGAGGCTTTTTTATTTAATTCAACTTTTATTTTTGAATGGTAATTTTTGTTTTAGTTACATCCGTTCCGTTACTGATAATAACATAATACATACCAGATTCTAATGTTGTTGCATTAATAGTATTAACCATTGCTGCACTTATATTTTGCGATAAAACTTCTCTACCTAAAGCATCCATAATTTTGGCAGTTGCATTATCATAGTCTGTACTAACGTTTACTAAAATACTATTTACGGCTGGGTTAGGATAAACGGCTACAAATGATTTTTTATCAAAATTAACCTGCGCTATATTGGTATATTTAAACGCACCATTTTTATCAATTTGTTTTAAACGATAATACGATGTGCCACTGTAAGGTTTGGTATCAAACGATTGATAGGTTTGTGTTTGCGTACTGTTGCCGTTTCCATGCGCATTTACAGTAGTTACATAATCAAAATCAGTTCCGTTCTTACTGCGTTCAACTTCAAATTTACTGTTGTTTACTTCAGTAGCTGTAGCCCAATCTAACTCAACATTTTCTTCAACTGGCTTTGCAGTAAAGTAAAGCATTTCAACCGGTAAAGGATTCCAAACACCAATTTTACTTCCTAAGGTAAATGTTGAGAATGAATTAAATGCAGATGGATTGGAGGTTGATGTTACACTTCCTGCTAAAGCAATTCCACCTAAAGCTGCCGGCCCACCTGTGCCGCCAATATCAATCCATGCGGTTGGTGCCCCTGCTGTGTTTTTTACAATAGTAAGGTTTGCCCCATCATAAACTTGATCGTTTACATCAAAATAAAGTGTAATAATTTGGTTGCCGCTTAAGCCTGTTGCCGGAACCGAAGTAGTTGTGCCTGTTGTGTATCTATTAATCGTCCAATAATGCACGCCAGAAACCGTATCAATTGTAGCAGGGAATGTCCATGTGGTTGGGGCAGGCGCATCAAAAACCTCTGCGTTGTATGTATAAGGGGTTGCTGCACTATGTTTTAAAGCTAAAATAGCAGGCCTCCAATCAGCAAGTTTACCAATAGGGAAGTTAAGTATTGTTGAGCCGTTAAGTGCCATGTCATAATTCATCGGACCATTAATATAGCTGCTTGAGTTACCAATATTGGCGGTAGAAGCATTATTCATATTTACAATATTAACCGAAGTGGTATTTATTGTCCCGCCAGTCATTGTAAGATAGCTAGAAACATTTATACGTGTATTTAATGTAACCGCATTAGATGCTTTATTCATTACTAAACGAGTAAAGGTTGGGTTAGGTGTTGCAGCATTTCCTTTTGAGATACCTTGTGCTGAGGTATTAGTCATAGTTGCAATACCACCAGCTGCATTACCAAAAGTAACTGTGTTAGTTGAAGGAGATGTAACGGTAACATTACCTGCATACAAACAATTTGTATTATAGTTAGGATAAATATTTGCGTTACTGGCTTGTACAAAACTTACATCCCCATTATAAGCATCGGCAGCACTACCAGCAATGTATAAATAATAAGATATAGTAGATGCCTGGTTTGTAATGGTAGTTGAGCCATTAAAGCTATTGCCACCATACCAAACTTCCTGGTTGTTTCCACCTGTTTTAGTTAATGTAGTTGTTCCGTTAAACGTGCTTGCTTGTACATTTCTTATGTTGGGATAGATGCCAGAGAAATTATCGTAGAAGGTAGAGTTATTGATAAACAAATTTCCGGCTGTAGGCGATGTATTGTTTATAATAGAAACATTACCTGTTGTAGAACCAGCTTGTTTATAGTTGTATAAGTATAAATCTCCACCCGAAATAGTACCCGAGTTAATAGTAAAACCATTAGCTTGCGTTACAAAATTACCCGCTGTTAAGTTATTACCAAAATAAGTAATGCCTTGTGTTTGGTTAACAATTACATTATTATTTATTTGAGTGCCTGTATTGTATGGGGCAAAATTAATAAAGCCAGCAGGACTGCTTGGTGTATTATTTAAAGTAACTAATCCATTAAAAGTATTGTTTGCCGAATTGTAGGCAGGATATATACCTGATGTGCCGGTATTGTTAAACGTTACGTTAGTTGAAAACTGATCTAATGTTCCGTTACTAAATAACAAATAACCAGCACCACTATTGGTTATGTTAGAAACTCCATTAAAAATATTCCCACCATTGCTTTGATCGCTGGTTGTACCATTTTTAGTACAGTTTGTTGTGCCGCTAAATGTGCAGCCATGAAAATATAAAGTAGGACTAACGCTGGTAACATTACCTCCAAAGGTAGATGCCGGGCCATAGGTTAAGCTACCACTACCTGTAAGTGTAATGCTTTGTGGGGTGCCGCCTAACTGAGTAAAATCTCTTAACGATAAAGTTCCAGAAGCAAAACCACCTGCACCAACGGTAATGGTGTTACCTGCTGAAAGTGTTGCTGTACCGGTATTACTGCCAAAGTAAACTCCGCTACCATTAATATTGTTAACTATAATGTTATT
>JBDTJJ010000472.1:0-7195 GCA_039935895.1 Bacteroidia bacterium
TCACGGTTATCGTGATGATAGGCTGAACAGTTTTCAAAATAATTTTTTGTAACCTTTGTAACTATTTTGTTAAGGTTATCCATCCAATTGCTAAGCGTAAATTCTTTTGCAGCTTCCATATCATCTTAATTTTTAAACCAGGGTTCTTCAATAGTTTGCTCTATCCAACTTGAATAATTATTTTCAATTGGATTTTCTGTAATAAAATCAATCTCCTCAAAATAACCTTTTTCAAAATTGGCATTCAAACTAACATCGGTAAACGTATCCAATATGCTTTTCATTCCTTTAGCGGATGTTTTTTTTGAATGAGCAATATGATTATTTATTAAAGACTGTAACTCTGCATTATCAGTAGGGTATGCAAATCCAACTCCCTTAATCGCTTTTAGCGAATTAATTTCAAAATCTGTCATAATAAGAGCCTGCTCATTAAAAAAACCAATAATGCAATCAATACTATCTTCGGCAACGGTTAAATGAGTATTTGTTTTATGATTTTTATTTGAAGCAAAACTTTGTGCCATAGTTTTAGTTGCTTCAGCATTTAATTTTACGCCTTCTTTACGGGTACTACGTATAAGCGTAGGTTTGCCGCTTCTTTTTTCTTTGACAACTTGTTTCATGTGTAGATAGTTTATTTTTTAATTGCAATATAAAATACCCATGTTCTTTATACGTGTTTTCGTTTTCGGAAACATGGGTATTTAATGATCTCTTATTTTTTAAGTGGTTACCTTGGTTTGTTTTTTATCACCGGCTACTCCGTCTTTAGAAAACTTTTCTATCAGGTGTGGCAATTGTTCTGCATTGTTTACAGCCCCTGCCCAAAACTGCTGTGTAAGTTTAACCAACTGGTTAAATTGCGCACTCATTTCTTCTTGTAGTTTTTTATTATTCTCCATCGTAAACTCCATTTGCTTATGATAGGCTGCTGTTAATGTTTCTATCATTTTTTTAGATGCTTCCACTTCCTTTTCAACCACGTTTTTGTAGTTTTCGGTTAAAGCACCAAAATCCTGATTACCGTTTCCAAAAGGTTTACCTAAAGAGCTTAGTAAATTTTGGTTGAAATCTGTTAACTGTTTAATGGCTTTTTCAAATGGATTTGACGAACTAGTATTCATACCAAAAGCATTGAAAGGTGTAAACATGTTTTTCATCATGTCGTGATTATTAGAGAATGGATTACTGAAATTTGCCATAGGGTTAAAGCTGTTTTTATTTGCTCCTGAAAAGGAATTAAATAAATTGCTGTAAAAACTCGATGCCATATCGGTTTGTTTTTTATACATGTCCATCATGGCAGACGATGCATCGTTCATCCATTTGTTGGTTGTTTGCGCACCTTCTAAAAGTGTTTCGCTTGCGGAGTTTGATTTGTTTGTTTCCATTTTTTTGTTTTTAGGTTATTATGTTTTTTTATAAGTTACTAGGTTAGAATACAAAAGTACTTGCTGTTTAAACCTAAAGTCTTACATAAGTTGAGGCATTAGTTATATAAATCACTTATTTTATGTTACATAGCTAAATGCAAAACTATTTTAAGGATATTACATTTTAAATTCTATGCTAAATTATAACTATTGGAAAATTTTAAATATGACCGTAGTCACTATTAACAATAATTTATGTTAAAGCTTGTTTATTTAACAATGATTTAACGGCGAAAGAGTAATTACAGCTTATACCAAAGGCCCAAATAAATCACTTCTATTTATTTAATAATTATTGTATATGTTAAAGAAGATTAAATGCGTGAATTGTGTAACTTATTGAAAGAATTATGCAAAGTATTTTTAGTTTGCTACCTGCATCTTTGTAGCCAATCAATTAAAAAATAAAATTATGTTTTACAACGGTTATCATTTTTTCGGCATGCACCTTATTTGGTGGTTCATTTGGATTATGTTTATGGTTTGGGTTTTTGCCACACCTTATTATGTTCCTTTTCAGCAACAAAAAAATAATTCGGCACTTGATCTTTTGAAGCAACGTTTTGCAGCGGGAGAAATAACAAAAGACGAGTATTTAGAGCGCAAACAAATTTTGGATAAGGAGTAAAAAAACGTAAACTTAATAATTAGACTAAAGTTAAATAATCTCAAATAAAAATCAATTGATAGCATAGTTTTTACCTTAGTTATTATAAAGTAATAAAAATTAAAAAAATGTCAGAAGAAAAAAATAAAAATAAAGTTTCACCTGCAGGAGCAGATGAAAAAAATATTCAAAAACCAATTAGGGCAAAAAATTTTTCAGGCTACCCCGATTACCCTGCTAAAGATGACATTTATAATAAGGATAAAGAAGAAAAAGATGTAGACCCCGAAGATATATCTAAAATTAAATTTCCGAATGAAAAACAGGAAGAAGCAAACGAGTTAGATTTTGGTGATGTTGTAACCGGAGTTGATTTGGATGTGCCGGGTTCTGAATTAGATGATGCCGAAGAAAATATAGGCACCGAAGACGAAGAAAATAATTATTACAGCCTTGGTGGAGATGGGCATAATAATTTGGAAGAAGATAATGGATAAAGAATAAAAAAAATGAAAAATATAATTAAACGATTTGCTTTAGTCTGCTTATTTGCAGTATTTGTTTTTAGTGCCTGTAATTCTCCATCAGACAATTTACCTATTCCTGAGTCAGAATATTCCACAAAAATTATTGGCAGTTGGGAAGGAACTGTTGGCGAAATGAAAGAAATAATGATTTTAAAACCAGATTGCACTTTTGTTTGCTATGTTCATTCAATTGGTTTTATAGCTAATACGCTTTCTCAATCAATACCGGGAGACATTTACGGAAAGTGGTTAATTAAAGACGCAAAAATAAATATGGAAATTACGGGAGAAAAAAATGAGCGTGTAGAGAATGACAATACCTCAAGTTTAATTGTGGCATTTACGCTAAACAGACTTGTTTTAAAATCTAACAAAGGTGATAGTTCTGTCTTTAATCGTGTAAGAAATTAATTAATATGAAAATGAAAAAAGAAATTTATATAGTATCAGCAGTACGCACACCTATCGGATCGTTTGGAGGCACTTTAGAATCGGTTGGAGCAACACAGCTCGGAGCCGCCGCCATTAAGGGAGCTATTGAAAAAATAAAATTAGATCCGAAAGAAGTGCAGGAAGTTTTAATGGGCTGTGTATTATCCGGAAACCTGGGACAAGCCCCCGCACGCCAGGCAGCCATTTTTGCAGGCTTACCAAGTTCTGTGATTTGCACTACGGTAAATAAAGTTTGTGCATCGGGCATGAAAGCAATAATGCAGGGCGCACAAAGTATTTTATTGGGAGATGCCGATGTAGTAGTTGCAGGCGGTATGGAAAATATGAGCTCTGTACCTTTTTATGTTGAATCTATGCGATGGGGACATAAATTTGGCACTGATACTTTAATTGATGGCTTAGCTAAGGATGGACTAACGGATGTATATCATCATTATGCCATGGGAAATGCGGCCGACCTTTGCGCAAAAAAATATAATATTTCGCGCAAAGAACAAGATGATTTTGCAATCGAATCATACAAACGTTCGGCAAAAGCATGGAAGGAAGGTAAGTTTGACGAAGAAGTTATTTCGGTAGAAGTTCCGCAACATAAAGGCGAGCCAAAACAATTTAAAGAGGACGAAGAATATAAAAAAGTAGATTTTGAAAAGATACCCGAACTGAAACCTGCCTTTACAAAAGATGGAACAAGCACTGCCGCCAACGCATCAAAAATAAACGACGGGGCAGCGGCACTTGTATTAATGAGTAAAGAAAAAGCAGATGCACTAGGATTAAAACCCATTGCAAAAATTTTAGCTTATGCCGATGCTGCGCAAGATTCTGAATGGTTTACTACCTCTCCATCTCTTGCCGTGCCAAAAGCAGTTGCCAAAGCTGGATTGCAAATGAATGATATACATTATTTTGAATTAAACGAAGCTTTTTCAGTAGTGGGAATTGTAAATACAAAATTATTGAAACTGGATCCGGCAAAAGTAAATGTAAATGGCGGCGGCGTTTCACTTGGCCATCCTTTAGGTTGTTCGGGTACGCGCATACTTGTTACACTAATTAATGTATTAAAACAAAATAAGGCAAAATATGGTGCCGCCGGAATTTGTAATGGCGGCGGTGGAGCAAGTGCCATAGTTATTGAAAACTGTTAAGGATATAAAAATCACATCAAATAATTAAACAACATGAAAAAACTAGAAAACAAAACGGTATTTATTACTGGTGGATTATCGGGTATTGGAAAAGCATGCGCTCTTGAAGCAGCTAAAGAAGGAGCTAACATTGCCATTGGCGACTTAAAATCAGACATAGTTGAAAAAACGATGGATGAAATAAAAAAAATAAACCCACGTGCCATTTTTATAGAATGTGATGTAGCTGATTTTAAACAGGTGGGTACTGCCATTGAAAAAGTGGTAAGCACGTTTCATACGCTTGATGTTGCCTTTAATAATGCCGGTATTGGTGGTAAGCCAAGCAAGGTAGGTGAAATGACAGAAGAAGCCTGGCTTAAAGTTATTAGCATAAACTTAAATGGAGTGTTTAATTGCATGAGGCACGAATTAGCGCAAATGGCTAAACAAAAAAGCGGTGTAATTGTAAGTACATCTTCTGTAATGGGTAAAGTAGGCATTCCGGGTTCCTCACATTATGTGGCTGCCAAGCATGGTATAATTGGCCTTACCGAAACAGCTGCACTTGAATATGCTACTGAAGGAATACGCGTTAATGCTATTTGCCCTGGTTTTATTGATACGCCTTTACTTACTAAAGCACATGTAAACCAGCATCCCGAAGTTAGGCAGCATATTATTGATTTGCATCCTATGAAAAGATTAGGTACAGCTCAGGAGATTGCAAAAGCTTTTATTTTTCTGGCATGTGATGATAGCTCATTTGTTTCGGGTACTGCTCTAGAAGTTGACGGAGGTTATTTGGCGGAATAATTGATAAATAAACATACTTCATATAAAGCATAGTAAGTTAATAAAGCCTAATTAAAAAAACAGCTCGTTATAATTTCGTAGTCTTACTATATGATAGGCATATCGTTAAAAATGAAAGAAGTCATTTTAAGCAATGACATTTATCATATTGATAAAACATTCAAATAGGTTAGTTTGTATGTGAGATTTTTTAACGAATAAGATAATTTAATCCTTTAAAACAAAACCAATGAAAAAACAAGTAGGAATTTGGATAGACAGTAAAGAAGCCATAATGGTTAGCCTTGGCGATGAAGCCACTAGCACAGTTAAAATCGAATCGGATTTAGAAAACAGAATCTATCACGATAAAGAAGGTGATAAAGGAAGTTTTATGGGCTCTCGCCACATTGATAACGAAACAAAATTTAATGAAAGACGAGAAAATGAAATGTCTCATTTTCTTAAAGAAGTGATGACGAAAATTGGCGATGCCGATGAAGTATTTGTATTTGGTCCTGCTGAAACAAAATTAAAATTAAAGCATGAAATGGAAAGCAACAAAGCCATGCAGAAAAAAATTACCTGCTTTGAGGCAGCCGAACGTATGACGGCAAATCAAATGGTTGCTAAGGTTAAAGAACATTACGCAGCTAAGTAGTAAATGAAAACCACACCTCAGAATAAACTCGCTGTTGTAAACTACGGGAAAGTAGTTTCTGTACGAGGTGGCGTGGTAGATGTTTTTTTTGAAAAAGATTTGCCTTCTATCAACATACTGCTTCATACTGGAAAAAATAATGAGATAGCTATTGAAGTGCTTACGCAGCTTGACGAAAATCGCGTTCGTGGTATTGCCTTAACGCCTACGCAAGGTCTTTCGCGCGGCATGCAAGTAACGAGCAATAACAAACCTTTAATGGTTGGCGTTGGTAATGAAACGCTTGGTCGTATGTTTAATGTATTTGGACAAGTAATAGATCACAAAGAGCCATTAAGTAAAAATGTTGAATACAGAAGTGTACATCAAAATCCACCCTCATTAGCAAAGCGCTCTTCTAAATCAGAAATTTTTGAAACCGGAATTAAAATTATAGATGTACTTATTCCTTTAGAACGCGGAGGAAAATCAGGGTTGTTTGGTGGTGCGGGTGTTGGTAAAACAGTTTTACTAACCGAAATGATTCACAACATGGTGGGGCATCATCAAGGTGTTAGTTTATTTTGTGGTATTGGCGAACGTTGTCGCGAAGGGCAAGAGCTTTATCATGATATGAAAGAAGCGGGCGTATTAGAAAATATGGCCATGATGTTCGGACAAATGAACGAGCCACCTGGTGCACGTTTCAGGGTTGGACAAGCTGCACTTACTATGGCAGAATATTTTAGAGACGATGAACACAAAGATGTTTTATTGTTGATAGATAATATTTTTCGTTTCATACAAGCAGGTATGGAAGTATCTGGTATGATGGGGCAAATGCCATCTCGCTTAGGTTATCAGCCAACGTTAGGTACAGAACTTTCAAAATTGGAAGAGCGAATTGCAAATACAGATACTGCTGCCATTACCTCTATACAAGCAGTGTATGTTCCTGCCGATGATTTAACTGATCCTGCTGCGGTGCATACTTTTTCGCATCTCTCGGCATCAATTGTTCTTTCGCGCGAACGTGCGAGTGAAGGATTATATCCTGCTATTGATGTACTTCAATCGGGTTCTAAAATGGCAACACCTGGCATTGTTGGCGAAAGACATTATGCCCTTGCGCAGCAAATAAGAGGAACACTTTCTAAATACGAAGACATAAAAGATATTATTGCCATGTTGGGTTTAGAACAACTATCTCCCGAAGACAGAAAACTAGTAAACAGAGCAAGACAACTAGAGAGATTTCTTACCCAACCTTTTTTTACCACAGAAAAATTTAGTGATATGAAAGGGAAAAGCGTGAGCCTGAATGATGCACTTGATGGCTGCGAACGAATATTGAAAGATGAATTTAAAGATTATCCAGAAAGTGCTTTTTATATGATAGGCACAATAGATGAAGTGAAAGGAAAACCAAAGGATAGTAAAGAAAAAAACGAAAATAAAGAGACAGAAAATAGCAGTAAAGAAAACATCGACAAAAAAGACAATACCGAAAATAGTAACAAGATTACTGACAAAGAAAAAGATACTAAAGAAAATAACATCAAAAGTAATACGAAAGATAACGATAGAGAAAAAGACGACAGCGACAA
>JBDTJJ010000473.1:0-7225 GCA_039935895.1 Bacteroidia bacterium
ATAAGCTCAGATAAACTCCTACCCGTATTACTTGCGTAAGATTTAGCCTTTTCTATAACCGACTTTTCTACCGTTAAGGTTAATTTAGTAGTCATGATACGTGTGATTTATACAAAGATACGTATTACTTTTTTTTGAAGCAAACTAATTTTACTTCCTACTGTAATTAGGCGCTTCGCGGGTAATAAATACATCGTGTGGATGACTTTCTGTAATACCCGATTGCGTAATACGTGTAAACTTAGCTTGCTGCAAAGCCTTAATATCTTTCGCGCCGCAATAACCCATACCGGCACGTAAACCGCCAATTAACTGGTAAATGACTTCAGATACGTTGCCTTTGTAGGCCACACGACCCGAAATTCCTTCTGGGACTAACTTTTTAATATCGTCTTCTACATCTTGAAAATAACGGTCTTTCGAGCCCATTTGCATTGCTTCAATAGAGCCCATTCCGCGATAAGACTTGAATTTTCTACCTTCGTAAATAATAGTTTCACCAGGAGATTCGTCCATACCGGCAAATAAAGAACCCAACATAACAGAGCCCGCACCAGCCGCAAGGGCTTTTACAATATCTCCGCTAAACCGAATTCCCCCATCAGCAATAAGCGGAACATTTTTTCCTTTAAGCGCATAAGCAACTTCTAACACCGCCGATAATTGCGGAACACCAACACCTGCAATAACACGCGTAGTACAAATAGAACCAGGACCAATACCAACTTTTACGCCATCTGCGCCGGCTTTAACCAACGCTAAAGCGGCAGCTCCGGTAGCAATGTTTCCTGCAATAATTTGTGTGTGCTTAAATTGTTTTTTAACCAACTTCACCATTTCAATCACACCTTTTGAGTGTCCGTGTGCGGTATCAATAATCATGGCATCAACACCAGCTTTTACAAGCGCTTCGGCACGTTGCATGGTATCGGCAGTAACACCTAATGCGGCTGCTACACGTAAACGCCCCATCTCATCTTTACAAGCATTTGGGTGGACTTTAATCTTAATAATATCTTTATAAGTGATTAAGCCAACCAGTTTATTTTGTTTATCAACGATAGGTAATTTTTCAATTTTATGTTGTTGTAAAATATCTTCCGCTTTTTTAAGATTGATACCGTGTGGCGCGACAATAGTTTTTTCGCGGGGAGTCATTATTTCGCGAATGGGGCGTTTATGATTTTTCTCGAAACGTAAATCTCTGTTGGTAACAATGCCCGCCAGCGTTCCATTAGCAGTAACCACCGGAATACCACCAATTTTGTTTTCGTGCATTAGCAATAAAGCATCAGCAATGGTAGCATTTTCTGAAAGAGTTACAGGATCCATAATCATTCCGCTTTCAGAACGTTTTACACGACGAACTTCTTGAGCCTGAGCCTCAATACTCATGTTTTTATGCAATACGCCAATACCACCTTCTTGCGCCATGGCAATAGCCATACGGTGCTCGGTAACGGTATCCATAGCTGCAGAAACGATGGGCGCGTTAAGCGTAATTTCTTTACTAAATTGAGATTTTGTTTCAACCTGACGAGGCAATATATCTGAATACGCTGGTACTAGCAGCACATCATCATACGTTAAACCTTCTGAAACAAATTTGTGGGCGTAAGGAGCGTTCATTCTAAAAAAATTTTTCAAAGATACGCAATTAATGGCGCTCTTGTACGATGATTTTTGAATGAAATTTCAGGATACTGGAAGTCGAATATTTAGATTATTAAAGCTTGTATTAATTATTGGGTACAACTACATCTTCATCTGCACTGTTTGGCGTAGATTGACGGATATCATCGGTAGCATCTAAAGAGTTCTTGCGTTTCTTCTTTTTCTTTTTGGTAGTTGTATCTCTGTTTTTAGTAGTAGCCGTTGTATCTCCATTATTTTTTTTGGAAACAGAATCCACTTGTATTGAATTTATTTTTGCAACCCTATTGGTATCTCTTTTTGAATTGTTGTTTTTTTGTGTCGAAATTGTTTTTGCTACGCTTTTTACTTTTTGTGAAGATACTTCTATAACTGTATCACGCTTAGCGATTTCTGCTTTTATGGTATCTACTGCAACAACCGCAGGCTTAATTTCTTGGGTTGGCTGGGCTTCTATTTTTGGTTCAATAATTGGTTTACTAACTACCGTTGTATCTTTTATAGGCTCTGTTGCGGGTAAATTTTGTATATAATTATAAGTAAAAAAAGCTACACAACCCAAAACTATTAATACTACTGGAATGGCTATAAAACGGATTATTTTTTTAGTATCAGGTAGTTCTAACGACGAATGTGTTTTTACATGAGCTACTTCATTTTCTAAAATTTCTAAGCAAGCGGGGTTAAAACTAACCTGGTAGTTTGCAAATTTTTCTCGCAATGCAATTTCATCAATTCGATATGGTTTTTTATCCTGCATTAGTAACCTTGCATTTTTAGATTAACATTTTTTAAAAACTCATTACGCGAACGCTCTATACTATTTCTGGCAGACTCTTCGTTAATTTCTAATATATCGGCTGTTTCTTTTAAACTTAATTCATCTATAACATGTAAATTATAAACAGCTCTAAACGAAGCAGGTAGTTTTTGTAATGCGTTTAAATAATCTTCTAATAATAAGTTATTGGGGTCGTGGTCTTCTGTTTGATGAAACAAATCAGTATTAACTTTTTTATCTTCAACTCGTATGGTTGTTGTGATGTAATATTCGGTACGGTTACTTTTTAGCTGAAAGATTAAACTGTGTAAAAAAGCTTTTTTAATCCACTCATCTAAATTTTCGGTATCGTTATAATAGGGCAAATTTTTAAATACTTCAATAAATGCCTGGTTAAAAAATGTTCCTGCCTGCGAATTATTTTTTGCGTAGCGTCGACACATACCCATTAAATAACCATAATACTGTTCAATCAACTGATGACGAGCAGTTTTATCGTTTTTAATACAGGCTTGAACTAATTCGTTTCTACTCATAATTTTCTTATACAAGTTTACGCCGCTAAAAGCTAATTAATTTGGGTTATTTTTTATGTTTTCAAACGAGCAATGTTTAAAAGTATAACGAGCATTATATTTGCTTTAGGCCTCGTTCGTAATCTCTAATTAAAAATACGTACCACACAACGCCTACTGTGTAAAGTAAAGCCGTAAGCAAAAATATGTTTACAAAGGAAAAACCCTGTGTAAATAAAATCTGGACTAATAACCCACTAAAAAACCAAGATCCGCTCCAAATAGCAGATGTAAGCGCACTAACAATTTCTTGGTTTTTTTCACCAACATAGTTCATCACAATTTCAGTGGTCATAGGTCCGGCCATATTCATTAATGGTTGTCGCAGTAGATAGCAAACTACTGCAATAACAACCGCAATAGGCACAAAACTATAATACTGTGTAGTGGCTAAAGCTACTAACGAAATAATAGCTAAAGATTGTGTGGCTGGCACGGCAATTTTATACCCCATATTTTTTTTAATACTTGGAACAAGTAATGCGCCCCAGGCAACCAAAAAAGCTGCAATGGCACTAACAATAGAAAAACTGCCTTTATCCATGCCATGTACTTCTTCAAAAAAGAGACTTATAAACGGAATAGTTAAACCTGCGCCAACGGCAATAATTAAGGTTGGAATAAGTGCGCGGATAATAATTTTCCAATCGTATTGGGCTAAACTGTAATACGCTTTTGGTTTTTTTGATTCGATAATAGTATCACCTTCTTTTATACTGGCAAGCAGCAGCATAATAATACCGGCAAGACCAATGAAAGAGAAAATTAACAGCACCATTTTTTCGTTAAATAAAGCGGGGTTTATAAAATCTAAAAATGCAATAGCAACCCCACTTAAAATACCCGCAAAACTCCAGGTAGAATAACTTAATGCAATAGATGCCGTTTGGTTTTTTTGTGAAGATAAACGTAAAATAAAAGGCATAATAGGTATTTGTATAAACGTAAACGATGCACCCCATAAAAGTTGCGAGGCATATATCATTGGTGTATTAGCGCGTTCGGTAAAATAAATAATACAAAACGCAAATAGCGGCACACCAAGACAAGATGCATAAAAAAACGGTTTTACTTTTTTTCCTTTTATAAAAACACCTAAGGGAAGTGCCAACAAAAAAACACCTAAAAATCTAAAAGATATAAAGCCAGCAATATCTTGTTTGCTATAATTTAGATGGTGTAAGTATAGTGGCAGCATATTCATAAATGTGGCATTTACAAGCTGAATGCAAAATTCGGCGGCTATAACAAACAGTATTTGTTTTTCGATTGTTTTATAGGGGTGTAAAAACTTCAGCATTTAAGTGGTTGCAAAAGTGCAAATTATGTTTGAATCGTGCCAACGTCTTATTAACGAGAATTGATAGTTTTGAAGCATTAATAAATTAAAAGGGTATAAAAGCAAAGAAGCAAGGTGTTTTTGTCTATTTAAGAGTAATGGTATTGTTAAATTAAGTTTAGCCTGTAAGATATTTCATCTTATTTTATTAATCATTTTTTAATGAATTAATTCTACATTATTTTTTATTGTATATTCGCCACACGTGGGTAAAAATTTAGTCATCATACCAACTTATAACGAAAAAGAAAACATCCAAAAGATGGTTGAAAAAGTTTTTTCGTTACAGCACCAATTTGAATTATTAATAATTGATGATGGATCGCCCGATGGTACTGCACAAATTGTAAAAACACTTCAGCAAACCTATTTAGATAAGCTACATTTATTGCAACGCCAAGGCAAACAAGGCTTGGGCACGGCATATATTGTTGGTTTTAAATGGGCGATAGAAAGAAAATACGATTACATTTTTGAAATGGATTGCGATTTTTCTCACAACCCAGATGATTTAATACGCTTACTAAACGCATGCGAGAACGGCGCCGATGTTGCCGTTGGCTCTCGTTATGTAAAAGGTGGCAATGTAAAAAACTGGCCACTTGGAAGAGTAATGATGAGTTATTTTGCCTCGGTATATGTGCGCGCTGTTTTATGGATAAATATTAGAGACACCACCGCAGGATTTAAATGCTACAAACGCCACGTACTTGAAAGCATAAACCTCGATAAAATAAAATTTATGGGTTATGCATTTCAAATAGAAATGAAATACGCTGCCTTAAAAAAAGGCTTTAAAATTGTTGAAGTGCCTATTACTTTTGTAGATAGAATAGAAGGTGTTTCTAAAATGAGTAGTAAAATTTTTAAAGAAGCTTTTTTAGGAGTTATGCAAATGCGCTTTACCAAAAGATAAATTGTGTTTTAAAAACTGCCAAAGCAAAAATATTTAACTTTTAAGTTACATCATTTTTCATAACTTATTTATTCAAGAATTTTTTAGATGATGAAAATTACCTTTTTGTAATGCTTTTTTTTTGTTTGGGCATTTTTTTCTACACTTATTTGTTTTTTAAAAAATTAAAACTCTTTTTTAAAAGGAACGTTTTTTGCCTTTAACTTATTTAACGAACAGGTTTATGAGGCGTATTTTTATTTTACTAGTTGTTTTTTTATGGCAGATTAATTGTTTTTCACAAAAAGATTCAGTCATACATAGGAAACAAACACTGTTAGATACCCTTCATAACGCCATCTCTGCATCCGATAAAAAATCAAGACTAAATGCTATAAAAATATTACCTACTGATACGGCACAACTACATTTTTTAAGAGATTCAATTAAAATAATTACACCAAAATTGATAAGCCTAGAAGCTCGTATGGATTCTCGTGCAAGTAGTTTTCAAGGTACGGAAGTAAATATATACGGTTATTATGTTGGAGCCATGATTAAGCAAAAATTAAGTTTAGGTTTGGCTTATTATAGGTTAAGTACCGTGTTGCCCGCACAAAAAACCATTAATGGAGTAAATACAGGTACATCTTTAGTAGTTAATTGTGGTAGTATAAATTCTGAATTAATTTATTTAGATAGGCGATTTTTTTCTTTAGGTTTTCCGCTTGAGTTTGCTTTTGGACAATACAATTTAACCAGCACAAACACAGATAACAACACCTTAATATCACAACAAGTAAAGTTTTTAGCTTTTGCTAATTTTGGCTTATCGGGTACGTTTAAACCGTTTAAATTTGTGGGCTTAAAAGTAATGGCCGGCTATCGTAAATCTATTTATCCCGAAGAAAAAAAGTTTGAATTTAATGGCGTTTATTCTTCGTTAGGTTTGTTTGTAGATTTAGCTGATATTTTAAGCAACATAAAAATGTATAAGCTTATGAAAAAATATGGCAAAGTTAAAAATGCGCTTTCTACCAAGGTAGATTTATTTACCGATTAATTTTCTTATCGTGAGTCAACAAAAGAATATCTCTTATTATCATACTAAGCAAAGCCTTGCCAGCAAGGTGTTTCATCTTGTTTTAAAATTAGTAAACATAAAAAGTAAACTAAAAAATACAGGTTTTTCAAATAAATTTAAAAGAGCAGATGTACCGCTTCCTCCACCCAAGTTATTTAAAAACATATTTATAACCACAGAAAAAGTTAACGATAGAAACGTTTTTACATTTACTCCTCAAAATAATACGTCTAAAAAAAATGTTTTATTTTTTCACGGAGGTGCTTATATTTTAAACTTCACCTTTGTACATTGGAAATTAATTTCTCGTTTACTAAAAGAAACTAAGTGCATAGTTACAGCCGTTGATTATCCTTTATTACCCGAGTATTCTTATAAAGAACGCCTTATGATGGGTGAAGCTGTTTATAAAAAAATGCTTCAACAAACTTCTGCCAATAATATTGTTTTTATGGGAGATTCGTCGGGGGGAAATCTAGCTTTATCATTAGCGCAAAAATTAGTAACGGATAATATTGAACAACCTTCACAAATAATATTGCTTTCGCCTTGGTTAGATGTAACAATGAGTAATCCTGAAATGGAAGCCGTAAGTAAACGCGACCCAATTTTGCCAATAGGAGATAATACCGTTGGTAAATTACATGCTGGAGATAGAGATATGAAAGATTTTTTGGTTAGTCCGTTATATGGCTCTGCAAAAAATTTAGGACAAATAAGTTTGTTTACCGGCACCGATGATATTTTAAATCCGGATGCACGAAAATTTAAATTGAAAGCAGAAAACGAAGGCGTAAATATTAATTACTTTGAATATAAATACATGGTGCATGATTGGATTTTATTTCCAATACCGGAAGCCAAAATTGCTTTTAAACAAATAGTTGAATTGCTGAAA